>CAYJGV010000035.1:0-22348 GCA_964369715.1 uncultured Bacteroides sp.
ATAATTTTCTTTTGCTTACTTTTCTTTTTTTCAAAAGAAAAGTAAGTTAGCGTTGAATTAAGTGTATTGCAAAACCTAAAATTTCTTCTTCTAAGTAAATTGCAAGGGTTTTACCATTTTTAACTGAACGTGTTTCTTCGATAAATTTTATACCACGTGCCGACAAATGTGCAATTGCTCTATCAACAGAATTTGACCCAATAGCAATATGTCCGTGTGTTCCACGTCCCATATTTTTTGTAATCTCAATCTCTTTTGCGCCTGAGAAAACAGAAGAATTCCCGTTAGCAACAGGCATTCCAAACAACATTTCAAACATTTTCGCTGCATTTAATGCATCTTGCTCACTATTTGAATTAATACCAATGTGCATAAGTTTAAACCCAAGCATGTTTGTAACAGCCTCTTTTGTCAAACGCACAATTTCATCCCAGTTCCCGTCATCTATCAAATTAGCCGGCACCATCCAAGTTCCACCACATGCCACAACTTTTTCAAAAGATAAATAATCCATCAAGTTTTTAGCGTTTACGCCACCTGTCGGCATAAAACGTAATTTTTTATATGGTCCACATACAGCCTTAATTTTTGCAATTCCGCCATTTTGCTCCGCAGGGAAAAATTTAACAGTCTCAAGACCCATCGCCATCGCTTGTTCCATCTCACCCGGTGTCGCTGTCCCCGGCATAAATACTATGCCTTTATCAAGTGCATATTTTGTTATCTCCGGATTAAACCCAGGGCTTACCATAAATTGACACCCTGCAGCCTCGGCCCTATCAACTTGATCTTTTGTCAAAACTGTTCCTGCGCCAACTATCATTTCAGGCACTTCTTTTACTATACGTTTAATTGCCTCTTCAGCTGCATCTGTCCTAAATGTAATTTCTGCAACAGGCAAACCGCCTTCAACCAATGCTTTTGCTAAAGGCACCGCTTTGTCTGCATCGTTAATAGCTATTACAGGCACTATACCTATGCCATAAATTTCATCTACTATATTACTCATTTTTTGCTCTCCTTATATTCTTTATTTTTACACCATTCCACAATGCGGAATAGCGTTCCGTGATTCTTGTGGTATTATTATAACTATATTATAAAGAATGTCAATGCATATTTTACATAATTTTTGCACAAAAATTGAACAAGTTTTTTTATACGTAAAAATTTATTTAAATTATGCACGCCATGCCATTTTAAAATCAATTTATTATTGTATAAAATCTTATTTCCCTATCTTATAAAGTATAATTTTTTTTATATAAAATAAATCATTTTATAGTTTTATATTTTATTGCATTTTTCACAAATCCGTTTGACAAAATTTTATCAAACTAGCGTTTTTAATTAAAAATATAAGTTAAGTTTACAAAAAATACTTAATTGAACGCTTTACATTCTACGTTTTTTTTGATACAATAAAGAGTGTTAAAGTGGCATAAAACCTAAGAAATTTTAAGCATAGCATTTTTTGACATTTTGGCGAATACGTTTTGATGTTAAGCACATATTAAAATTCCTATACATTATATTTAGGTATTATAATATGCAAAAATCTTAATTCGCAAGAAATTTTCTGCACTTAGAAATGCAAATTACGTAATAACGCATATTTTAATATGCGAAATGCAAAATTTACATTGTTAATAACAGAAATATTTTATTGTATAATTAAAATATGCCATCATCAAACGTTGTAACAATATATTATTTTTAACAAATCGGAGGAAACAAAATGGCAAGATCTAAACAATCGATGGACGGTAATACCGCTGCGGCTCACGTCGCTTATGCGTATACTGAAGTTGCAGGCATTTACCCCATCACCCCATCAAGCCCAATGGCTGACATGGTTGACCAATGGAGCGCTGTGAACCAAAAAAATATTTTTGGCACAGAAGTTAACGTTATGGAAATGCAAAGTGAGGCAGGCGCTGCAGGTACCGTTCACGGTTCTTTGGCTGCCGGTGCTTTAACAACAACATTTACAGCATCTCAAGGCCTTTTATTAATGATTCCTAACATGTATAAAATTGCCGGTGAATTATTACCAAGCGTTTTCCATGTTTCAGCACGTACAGTTGCAAGCCATGCGCTTAGCATTTTTGGCGACCACAGTGACGTTTACGCATGTCGTCAAACAGGTTTTGCAATGCTTGCAGAATCAAATCCTCAAGAAGTTATGGACCTTTCTGCTGTTGCTCACCTTGCAACAATCGAAAGCCGTGTTCCTTTCTTAAACTATTTTGACGGTTTCCGCACAAGCCACGAAATCCAAAAAATTGAAACATGGGATTATGCAGACCTTAAAGAAATGTGCAATATGGACGCTGTTAAAGCATTCCGCAACCGTTCTTTAAACCCTGAAAAACCTGCAACACGCGGCACACACCAAAACGGCGATATCTTCTTCCAAAACCGTGAAGCATGTAATAAATTCTATGATGCAGTTCCCGGTATTGTTGAAAAATACATGGAAAAAGTTAACGCTAAAATTGGCACAAACTATCAATTGTTTGAATATTACGGCGCACCTGATGCAGAGCGTGTAATTATTTGTATGGGTTCTTTCTGCGACGTTGCAGAAGAAGTTATCGATTACATGACAGCAGCAGGCGAAAAAGTTGGTATGGTAAAAGTTCGCTTATATCGTCCTTTTGCAGCTGACAAACTACTTGCAGCTATCCCTGCAAGCGCTAAAACAATCGGCGTGCTTGACCGCACAAAAGAGCCAGGCGCTCTTGCAGAGCCACTTCACCTTGACGTGTTAAGCGCATTCCGTGAAGCAGGCAGAGAAGCAACAATTGTTGGCGGTCGTTATGGTCTTTCAAGTAAAGATACACCTCCTTCAAGCGTTTTCGCTATTTTTGAAGAACTTAAAAAAGATTCACCAAAACCACGTTTCACAGTTGGCATCAACGATGACGTAACTTATCTATCAATTCCTGAAACAGATGCACCAAATACAGCTGCACCGGGAACAATCGAATGTAAGTTCTGGGGTCTTGGCGGCGACGGCACAGTTGGCGCAAACAAAAACTCCACAAAAATCATCGGTGACCACACAGATAAATACATTCAAGCTTACTTCCAATATGACAGTAAAAAAACAGGCGGCGTTACAATTAGCCATTTACGTTTTGGTGATAAACCAATCCGTGCACCTTATTATGTTAACAAAGCTGACTTCGTTGCATGTCATAACCCTTCTTATGTTATCAAAGGCTTTGAAATGGTTAACGACGTTAAACCCGGCGGCATTTACATGATTAACTGCCAATGGAGTGCTGAGGAATTAAACGAGCATATGCCTGCAGCATCAAAACGTTATATTGCTGAAAACAATATTCAACTTTATACAATTAATGCTATTGATAAAGCTATTGAAATTGGCCTTGGCAAACGCACAAACACAATTCTACAAAGCGCTTTCTTTGCTCTTGCAGAAGTTCTTCCTCGTGAAGATGCTCTTGAGTTCATGAAAAAAGCAGCTTATAAATCATTTAGCAAAAAAGGCGAAGCTATTGTTGAAATGAACTATAAAGCAATTGATGCCGGCTTTGATGCTTATGTAAAAATTGATGTGCCTGCTGATTGGAAAGACGCACAAGACCAAACAGCTAAAAAAGCACTTACAGGCGACGCAAAAACAGTTAAAATGGTTGAAGGCTTGCTAGAGCCAATTGCCAGAAACGTTGGCGACAGCCTACCTGTTTCAGCTTTTGTAGACCATGTTGACGGCGAATTTACACAAGGTGCATCAGCTTACGAAAAACGTGGCGTTGCAGTTAGCGTTCCTGAATGGATTGTTGACAAATGTATTCAATGTAACCAATGTGCTTATGTTTGCCCACATGCAACAATTCGTCCTTATGCTATTACAGCAGACGAAAAAGCAGCGGCACCATCTTGCATTAAATCTAAAAAAATGAACGGCAAAGGCTGTGAAGATTATGAGTTCACACTTGCTGTTTCTCCGCTAGATTGCATGGGCTGCGGCGTTTGCGTACAAGTTTGCCCTGCACAAGCACTAAAAATGGAAAGCCAAGAAAGCCAATTGGCAGAGCAAGACGTATTTAACTACTGTGTAGAAAACGTACGTAAAAAACCAAACATGATGGCAGAAACAACAGTTAAAGGTAGCCAATTTAACCAACCACTTCTTGAGTTCTCGGGCTCTTGCGCAGGTTGTGCTGAAACAAGCTATGCACGTTTAATCACACAACTATTCGGCGAAAGAATGTATATTTCTAACGCTACAGGTTGTTCTTCAATTTGGGGTGGCCCAGCAGCGGCAAGCCCATATACAACACACAAAAATTCAGGCCGTGGTCCAGCTTGGGCAAACAGCTTGTTCGAAGATAATGCAGAGCACGGCTTTGGCATGTATCTTGGCCAAAAAGCAATTCGTGATAGCTTAATTGTTAAAGTTGAAGAGCTTGCAGCAAAAGCTACAGACGCTAACATTAAAGCAGCAGCAGAGCAATATGTTGCAACAGTTGCTGATGGCAACGCTAACTTAGTAGCAGCAGACGCACTTGTTGCAGCTATCGGCGAAACACCTTGCGAAGAGCTTTGCAAAGAAATTGTTGATAACAAACAATATCTTGCTAAAAAATCTGTATGGATATTCGGTGGCGACGGCTGGGCATATGATATCGGCTTTGGCGGTTTAGACCACGTTATCGCTTCTGGCGAAGACGTAAACATCATGGTATTTGATACAGAGGTTTACTCTAACACAGGCGGACAAGCTTCAAAAGCTAGCCGAATTGGCCAAGTTGCACAATTTGCAGCAGCAGGTAAAGCAATCGGCAAGAAAAACCTTGCTGAAATTGCAATGAGCTACGGTTATGTATACGTTGCACAAATTGCAATGGGCGCTAACCAAAAACAAACACTTGATGCTATCCTAGAGGCAGAGAGCTATCCGGGCCCATCACTAATCATCGGCTATTCACCTTGCGAAATGCACGGCATTAAAGGCGGCATGACAAATTGCCAACTTGAAATGAAAAAAGCTGTTGAGGCTGGATATTGGGATATGTTCCGCTTTGACCCACGCAAAAAAGCTAATGGCGAAAATCCATTTAAAATTGATAGCAAAGCACCTACAACCGATTTTAAAGAATTTATCACAAACGAAACTCGTTACAGCCGCTTGATGCGTTCATTCCCAGAGCGTGCTGAAATGTTGTTTGATAAAGCAGCAGATAAAGCTAAAGACAGATACGAGTATCTACAACGTTTATCAGAGCTTTATAAATAATCTTACTTTTCTTTTAAAAGCAAGCAAAAGAAAACCATATAAAAACCACGAGATGCAAATGTGTCTCGTGGTTTTTTATTATATAACTACATTATTATTTTCAGGCAACTAATGTGTAAATTCTATTTAAATTTATAATGTATGACATGCATTGCAATAATTTTTATAAAATTTTCAATTAATAAATTTTTTCTTGCTATTTGTTCAATAATTAAATAAATTTAACCATTTATACATTATAATGTATAATAATTCATAATAGCTAAAATTTTTTAACCAAATTGCGTCGAATTCCAATGTATATCGAATGATTCTTAATGATAAGTTGTTTTTTCCATATTATGCTAATTTTTACTTATTATACAAGTAAGTAGTGTTTTTTAACAAAAAAATTGATATTTTGAAGATTTTCTCTAGACTTTTTACGCATTTTATGTTACATTTATAGAGATATAATATTACATAATCGCCATTCAAGTTAATCGGTTCATCATCGACATATCGAAAGTGAGTGTAATTCGAGTGAATAAAATGTCAAAAAAATCCAATATAATTTCTGTTGTTTTAATTATTTCATTAATAATTTTAAGCACTTTGTTTTATAGAAGTAATATAGACAATGAACTTGATGAATCTATAGAAGTGACAATATACGAAGTTTTAAATCAACAAAAACACACTATAGATGCATACATTGCAGATAATATCGAACTTGTCGGTGGAATTTCAGAAAGCATTTTAGATATTATAGGCGAAAATTCGGTAGCCGAATCTCAATTAAGTCTTGCTGAATATATACACAACACCCAAACAAGCCTTGCAAGTAAAAATATTTACATTTTAAAAGTTGATGGCTCGATTATAACAGACAAAGGTTTATTAAGCGATTTTAACAATTTCGATTTTATTGTAGAGCACACAAGCGGCAAAACATATGTTTCCTGTGTAACAGCTTCGCCATTTAACCAAGAGAACTCTATTTTTATATCTACGCCTGTAAAAAACAGCCAAAACGCTGTAATAGCAACTGCTATTCTAGAATTACCTATAGCGGTATTTCAAGATTTATACATAACATTTTTCGATAACTCCAGCACTTCTATTTTGGTCGACATAAACGGCATGATTATTGCCTCAAACGTAAGCGAAGGTTTAACAGGCACAAATATAAGCAACCAAGGTGAAGGGTTTGCTGCAGTAGAACCCGAGTTGCTCGACGATTCTTCTAATCAGGTAAATTTTGATGAACGCTCAGGTTATATATCACTTCATACCGATTTAACAAACGATAAAGTTATGTTTGCCCCAATAGAAAACACTTTATGGACAACTATAATCACCGTTCCCGAAAGTGTTATTTCCAAAAACGCAAATTCGATAGTACTTAACACAACTTTATTGCTGCTTGAAATTTTATTTATTTTAGTAGTAACATGGCTGAGGCTTGTTTTCATAAGCAGAGAGCATTTAGCACAAGTTAGCAAAATAGCATATTACGATGAACTAACAGGTTTAATTAATGAAAAGAAATTTAAATTAGACACTGAAACCACATTAAAAGCAAACAAAAACAAACAATATACAATTGTTAAAGTTGACATTATTAATTTTAAAGTTGTGAATAAAATTTTCGGCTATACTGTCGGCAATAAAATAATTCAAGAAGTTGCTAAAAATTCAATAGCAACAAAAAATGACGGCGTTTTATTTACAAGGGTTAGTGCCGATGAATTTTTGATTTTTGCAGATTCAGATTCACTTCGCAATATTAAAAAGATAAAAGAACTTTATGAAACCGAATTAAATGATAAAATCAGACATTTGTGCGGGCGCACATTTAAATTTAGATATAGCCGCTATGCAATACCTATTGGCGAGACAAGTGCCGATGATATTGTAGACACTATAACTTTAACACATAGTTTTTGCAAAAACAGTAACAGCACCGGAATTTACGATTATGATGAAAATTTAAAGAACCAGCTTTTACACACAGCACAGATTTGTGATAAAATGCATCCGGCGCTTAAAAACAACGAATTTAAGGTTTACTTACAACCTAAATACAATTTGAAAGACAATACCATATGCGGCGCAGAGGCACTTGTTAGATGGCAAACTAAGGATGAAATTTTATTTTTCCCAAATTCGTTTATACCAATTTTCGAGCAAGAGGGCTTTATAGTCGAGCTTGATAAATATATGCTTGAAAATGTTTGCAAAATCATCAATAGGTTTAAAGAGAGCTATTCAAAAGAAATTCCTATTTCAATTAACTTTTCAAGAATGCATATGCTTAACGATAATTTCACTGATGAAATTACTGAAATTGTCGACAGGTATAATGTGCCACATAATTTAATTGAAATTGAAATGACAGAGACATCTATGATAGAAAACGAAGATGTTTTCAAAAGTGTTTTTTCGGATTTACACAAAAGAGGCTTTACTCTTTCAATGGACGACTTTGGTGCGGGTTATTCTTCGCTTGCATTGCTTACAGAGCTTGAATTTGACGTAATTAAGCTTGACAAAAGCCTGCTTGCAGAAGACCTTGACAGCGACAACAGCAAAGTTTTGGTTATTAAAACAATATTAAATATGTCAAAACAACTTAATTTAAAAACTGTTTGCGAGGGAATTGAAACAATTGAGCAAGTTAAGCTGTTGAAAGATTTTGGTTGTGATATTGCACAAGGATATTATTATGCAAAACCCATACCAAACGAAGAATTCGGAACTTTATTAAACCCATGGCAATCTGAACTTTAAATATTATACAACACAACACTGCTTTATAACTTGTTATAAAGCAGTGTTGTGTATTTATTATACCTTTATGTTAATATTAATGATATACCATGTTTTTGTTGACAATTGTACTATATAAGAAGTATACTGATATTGACAGTTACAATGTGAAAAAAATGTGAAAATGTATTGAAAGGACTATTCTATTATGCAAAACAATCCAAATAATGAACAACATTTAGATATTAGGTTTGGCATATTGAGTTATCAACAATTTGTTGAAGATTTAAGTACTAAAAAATTCAATAAAATGTGTTTGACAGAAGTTGTCAATGCCGACATGATGATTGCAACTTTTGGTGAAGAAGAATATTACAAAACATGCACAGAAATTTTACAAATGGGCAATATGGCTTATAAGCAAATGGGTATAGATCACTTAATTCATGTGTATATTCATTCGTATAAGACTTTTCTTGCAGTTGCAAACGACGATATGTCCGATGAAAATTTTTTAAATCTAATGCAAGCAAATTACGAACAATATGAGCTTATGAGTTCTCAACAAACAGGGCTTGGCGGTGTTTCAAGGTTTGTTTTATCTTTTGGCGATGATTTAGTTAACAAAGCCAAAAGCGCCATGTATTTAAACAAAGATGCACAGAACAATTTCCTTATAGCATCTAACGAAAGAGAAATTTTATTCGAGCAATCGGAAGATGATGTAAGAAAGTTTGAACTGTTAAATTACGCCATAAATAATGATAAAATAATCCCCTATTATCAAGGAATCCGTGATAACGAAAACGATGTAATAACAAAATATGAAGCATTGATGCGCATTCAAGGCGAGGACGGCAAAATATATCCGCCCGGTTTTTTCCTAGATGCTTCAAAAAGGCTTATGCTTTATTTAACAATAAGTAAAAAAATGATAGATACTGCCCTTAATGATTTTGTCGATAAAGAGAGCGAATTAAGTATTAATTTATCTTTACTTGATGTTCAATCCGATAAATTCCAAGAGTGGTTTTTGGATAGAATTAAAAAACATCCACGCCCGGAAAAACTTATCATTGAATTTGTAGAAACCGAAAATTATGACAACAAAAACGAATTGTTTGATTTTTTAAACAAAATAAGGGACATAGGTTGTAAAATTGCAGTAGATGATTTTGGCGTAGGTTATGCAACTTACTCTTCAATCATTTCGCTAAAGCCCGATATGATTAAAATTGACGGCGATATAATTAAAAAGCTTTCAAATAGCCAAGATTGTGTAACAATACTTGAATCTATATGCTATATGGCAAAGCTTATTAACGCCAAAACAACAGCGGAATTTGTTGAAAACGAAGAAATTCAAAACATTGTAACAGGCTATCAGGTGCATTACTCTCAAGGGTATCATTTTGCAAAACCCGAGCCATTTACAGCACTTAATATTTTATAAATTTAAGTTTAAATTTGCTTATTTTAAAATGAATTTTATAATAAAACAAATAAAATTTAAAGGCATAAACGATTATCATTTAAAAAAGATGTCACATTAAGTGACATCTTTTTTAGTGGTCTTTTTATTCGCCAAGGGCAATCTCTGCTGCTTCTATAGCATGAATTTGTGCTGTATCAAATACAGGTAAGGAAGTATCTGTTTGGCAAATTAGCAAACCTATTTCTGTGCATCCTAATATTACGCCTTGCGCACCTTGTTTTTGTAATTTTTCAATAATATCTATGTATTTTTTCTTAGATGACGAGATGATTTTCCCTAAGCATAATTCTTCGTAAATAATATCGTTAATGATTTCAATATCTTCATCATTCGGTATAATAACTTCGATGTTATTATCAATTAATTTTTGCTCATAAAAATCTTGCGTCATAGTATATTTTGTGCCCAGTAATGCAATTTTACTAATAGATTTTCTCTTAATTGCTTTTGCGGTAGCCTGTGCAATATGGATAATGGGAATATTGATTTTTTTAGATATTTGCGGCGCTACTTTGTGCATGGTATTTGTGCAAATAACAATCAGGTCCGCACCTGCTTTTTCAAGATTCACAGCAATATTTGCAAGGGCTTCTCCGCTTTTATCCCAATCCCCTTTTGCTTGATATTCCTCAATTTCAGCAAAATCCACGCTATAAAGTAAAATCTTCGCAGAATGCAAACCGCCCAAAAGCTCTTTTGTTTTTTCGTTAATTATCTTATAGTAAGAAGCTGTACTTTCCCAGCTCATTCCACCAATTAAACCTATTGTCTTCACAAAATCAAACCTTTCTATTATAACCTAACAGGCGCAATTTTATCGGCATGTGTAACAAAGTGTACATATGCTTATTTAAATTATATGTGCTTAAAACACCATGCTCTTTCACTATAAACCCTTGCTTACCACTCTTATCTATTATCCATATATTGTTTAAAATTATATAATGGAACACTGTAACTGTACCACGATAAGTTTTCGCTTATAATGTATTCACTATAATAATTTTCATAATGATATTCAAGATAATTTTCCTCTAAATAATCATAGTGCTCACCACCTTGAAGCCGTAAAATTTGCCCAAAAGCATCAAGCGATAAATTTTCCAAATACCATAAATCAATTTCGCCTGTTTGTTCATATTTATCTATCTCATATTCAGCAATAATTCCATCAATATTTATTAAATTAATGCTAACATAAAACGCAAGACAAATAAAAGTATATGCGGCAATTATGCGGATTTTCGGTTTAAAAATAAACATAAATGTAATTATTAAACCAAGCAATTCAAACGCTAAAAATATAATAACCAAAACACGCATTCTTGTTAATCGGTATGCATCAATATACATAAGCATTTTATAAAAAGATGTCGCCAAAAGCCCTATTGTAAGGACGCAAAGCCCTGCCATAATTATTTTAAGCGCAAAGCTGCCAAAAACCTTTTTTTCATAAAGACGTTGCCTTGCAAAATTTACGGTTATTAAAATTACGCCTACATTGATAAATGTGAGCAATAAAAGTTCGAAAAAGCCTTGCCTTGCATAAAACGAATATGTGAAACCCTCGGGCAATTGTGTACCCAAAAAAAGATAATTAATTTGCACATATGCAAAAAACGAATAAATAATAATTAACACTGAATTCATCATTAAAAATATGATTAAATCATCCGGCTCTTTTCTCTGTTTCTTCACAGGTGCTTGAACCGTGTATGCGCTGTATTGAGGCGCGATTATATTTTGCGGATTGCCTTGCATATTAGCACTTGCTTGGCTGCAATGCGGCGCACTTATATTTTGCTCGCTGTAATTATTGTGGCTGTTTTCCTGTGTATTTTCAGGTGTGTTTTCAGGTGTGTTTTCAGGTGTGTTTTCTTGTATGCATTCATTTGTGTTTTCAGAAGAATTTTCTTGTATCTTTTCAGGTGCATTTTCCTGTGCATTTACAGGTGCATTTTCAGGTGTGTTTTCCTGCAAAGTTTGCTGTGAAAAAACATTGGGGTTTTGCATTGTTTGCATGTTTGTGTTTGGATAATTCACCAGCGGTTTTATCTTGCTTTTTTCATGTATTAAAAGCATATAAAGCTGGCAAAAAAAATAAAGCATTAATATAAAAGCATAGATAATTCTTGCGAATAAATCATTAAAAAACTCAAAATTAAATCTGCCAAAAAAATCTTCAAGCATTATGCCAAAAACAAAATCTGCCGAGTTTAAAAGGCCCAAAACCACAAAAACCAAAGGCGTGCAAATAACTAAACCCAATAAAACTTTTAGTGCCACAGTTGCGTTTTTAGATTTTTTACCCATTGTTGTTTTTAACAGCGCAAAGGGTTTGTTTAAAAATGCAAAAGGCTTAAAAATCCGTGCTAAACTGCGTCCTAAAAAACCAAACCCACCGTTTTGCATTTTTAATTTGTTTTGTAAATCAAGCATCATTGCGCAAAACAACAGCCACATTACAAAAAAGTTAAAATCTCCAAATAATCTATGCGCCCTTATTGTGTAAGAAACGCCTAGCAATAATATAGGTATCAACCACAAAAAAGCTTTTTTATTTTGTACTCTTTCGCTTGTTTTTAAAAAGAAAAACAAAATCGCACTATTAATTATAATGCATATTGTAAACCCTATGCCCGTGAATGTGCTGATGCTTACACCGAGTTCAGGCACATAATTTAAAAAGGCAAACAACGCCCCCATAATTATTGATACAATGTAAATTCGCTTAATAACATCATTTTTGTTAATTATATTTTCCATGATTATCTCCGTTCTGCCATCTTGGCATGAATTTATATATTAATTTCGCTAATCTGTTTTTAAATATTCAATTATGTCACCGGGTTGGCAATCAAGTGCGTCGCACAGTTTTTCCAATGTGGAAAACCTTATTGCTTTCGCTTTATTGTTTTTTAAAATAGACAAATTTGCCTGTGTCAATTCAATTTTTTCAGCAAGTTCCGCAACGCCTATTTTCCGCTTTGCCATCATGACATCTAAGTTTATATTAATTTTCATAATTCACTCCTTAAATTGTCATGTCATTGTCTTGTTTATATTGCACAGCCTTTTCAAATAAATCTTTCAAAGTTAAACAAAAAAGCCCTGCCATACCAAAAACTGCAATTATTATCACGGTTGCAAGTGTCGGGATAAAAAATATTTTTATAACATATGCAGCAAAGATAACTAAACTTATTCTACCCATGTTTAAAAGCGCCTTTATGTTTTCGCTTACAAAAGGGTCGCTATCTATTGTTTTAAAAATATTCTTTAAATTATAAAGCATGTAAACCGCACATGCACCCGAAAATAAAAGCATAAATGTCATAAAATTATAATATTTGTGTTCCAATTCGACAAATCTATAAAATGTGCTAGCCCATAGCGGTACAGTTAACGTTACACCTATGCCAAGATAAAAAATTAAACTCACCAATAATTTGGTTGTTTTTTTCAAATTTTCTGCTTTCAACAAAACTCTCCTCCACTCATCTTTTTAATTTTCGCTTTGTCTTTAATGCTTCCCAGCTGAACATAGTTTAGCACATTAAAACCTGTTTGTCAATAATATTTTATCGAAAAACGATAAATTGTTATTGTTTTTCATTGGTGCAAGACAAAATAAACTTATACAAAAACCTAAACATAGATAAACAAACCTAAAACACATCACCCATTATAAATATTAACTTTGCCTAAATATATGGTTTTTTGACACTATAAAGCCCTCTCTTATTTTCCAATAAAAGAGGGCTTTGTTTTAAAATAATTTATTCACTTTATGAATGTCTTTTAATCACACAATTATTTTGTTTTTTTATTTTCTATTATATAAGCTTGCGAATCTTTTTCCCAAGTTATCTGTGTGCAAACATATTCATCATCTTCATAAAAGCCATCATTTTTTATGGCTTTTTGCAAAGGACAATTTTCACACGTTTGTTTCTTATCTTTATCCGGTTTTAAGCACGTTGAAGAATGCAATTTTGCTTTTGCTTTTTTTGCAGCTTCATTGACATAAAGCGGCCTATTGAAAGTGGAGTTACAAACTTGCACCGGTGTGCTTATTGCGTTTAACACATTCTCCATATTTTCTTTTGCGCTAACAACACTTTCCAATAAAAATTGGTTTATTATAACAGATGACAATTGTTGACAAACATCAAAAACACCGTCTTTGTCCCTTGCATTCAATTCTTTATCGCCGTGTTTTGCTTCAAAACCAATATAGCCCAACAAGGTTTTTTTATTTTTAAGTGCAAAAACATACCTGCAAGCGTCTTTGTTTTTATCTGTATGAAAACAAACAATGTCTTCACTGGGTTTTGCACAGAACAAATTGCTTTGAGCAAATTTTGCAAACAAATCGCTGATTTCAAAAATCGAAATTTTTCCACATGTCGAATACGCGCTTGAATTTGTGTTTTTCCAATTATGGATGCATTTTATATCGCCTTGTCCATATTCAAATTTACAAACATAGCCACTTTCAAAACCAAATTGGGCACATATAAGCTGTAAAATAGATTGTATTGTATATTCAGCAAGCTTTGTTCCTTCTACAACATCAAAAACATGCTCTTTAATATTTTCTTTAAATTCCTTTAGGTTTTCGCTTAAATTGCCTTGGCTGGAACTTGCGCTTTCTATTGCGGTTCTGGCCGATTGATATTTAAGCTCCTCTTCTCCTGTGAAGAAAGAGAAATTGTTTTTGCCCTTTGCCTTAGTGTTATAAAGGGCAATGTCTGCCATTTGATACATCTCTTTAAAATTAAGTGTGTTGTTTGTTGTCGCTATGCCAACACTCGCTGAAACTTTAACCTCAACGCCATTTTGCTCGTATGTTTTTCTAAATTCATCACATATTTGCTCTGCTTTTTTCACTAGGACATCGTGCTCTTTATGATTTTTTAAAAAGACAAAAAATTCATCTCCGCCAACACGTCCTAAAACATCACTTTTTTGGAATATATTGCGAAGTGCGCTTCCAAGTTGTTTTATTACAGCATCACCGTATAAATGGCCAAAGGTATCATTAATGCTTTTAAAATTATCTATATCAATAATCATAAGCGCACCGAATTTTTCGCTTTGCTTGTCCGTTAAATATTTAACAATCAGCTCTTCTGTGGTTTTTTTATTATAAAGGCCTGTCAATGCATCTTTTCGCGCTAGATCCTCTGAAAACTTTATATATTCATATAATTTTACATAAGAACTAACCCTTGCACTTACTACTCTCTCTTTAAAGGGCTTTGTGATGTAATCTATTGCACCAAGCTGAAACCCTTTTTCTTCGCTTTCTTCGTCGTTTAAGCCTGTAATAAAAATTACCGGTATTTTATTGTATTCATCGCTGGCTTTCAATTTTACAATTATTTGAAAACCATCGAGTTCTGGCATAACTATATCCAGCAATATAAGCTTCGGCGCATGCTTTTCAAGAACTTCAAACATTTCTCTTCCGCTTTTTGCACACAAAACTTTAAAATCCTTTTCAAGCATTTTGGTTAACACTATTTGATTAACAACACTATCGTCAACCACTAATATTTCATCCATAAAGCTCCCCAATCTATAATCAATAAACATATTATTTGCAATGTTTACTTCTTTACTCTATTATACATTTATTTAACAAAAAAGTCAAAATTTTATGCATAGTGGCAATTATTGAAACAAATGGCAATAACAGGTATTATTTATTGCTATTTTCTGAAAAAAAATGATAAATTCAGCGAATATAAACAAGCAAATACCGCCGTGCACTTTTAAATAATTTACACAACATCTTTCAAGCATGTATATTTGAAAAAATTTTGCCAAAACTAGCAATGTATAAATCACGCGGCAAGAAAGGGTGCGCAAAATGAATAAAAATATATTTGAAAAATTTTGGGAAGGTAAAGGCTTTTATTTTGCACTTATAATTGTAATTATAGGTGCGGCGTTAGCAAGTTATCTTTCAATAAGTGCTATGATGCAGCGCTTGCAAAACACAACAGAACAACAAATTTCGCCAATTCCACAAACACAACAGGAGGACAATGCTATATGGAGCGAACCGTTCGTAGACGTAGAAGTAAAAGAAGAGGAAATTCCTATAGTCCCTCCGAGTTCCTCGAGCGAGCATGTTTCATCATCACAAGCGCAAAGCTCGCCTGCATCGCAATCTGTATCATCTACGGCACAATCAGAGCAATCGGTGCATACAGAGCAATCAGAGGAGCAACTCGCATTGGAGACTTCGCAAGCAAATATTTGGGTATGGCCGCTAGAGGGCTCGATGTTGCAGGGCTTTAGCGCAGACGAACTTGTTTTTGACGAAACAATGGGCGATTGGAGAACCCACAACGGCTATGACATTAAAGCGGCGAAGGGCACTGAAATTAAAGCACCGGCAGACGGCAAAATTATGCTTGTTGATGCCGACGCACATTGGGGCGGCATTGTTGAAATTGCAAAAGACGACACAATTGTAAGAATTTGCGGTATCGAAAACATCACAGTAAAAGCCGGCGATGAAATTAAACAAGGCACAAAACTTGGCACAAGTGCAATTATCCCCGCAGAAATGGCACTTGAAGAACATGTTCATATCGAAGTTTTGAAAAATGGCGAGTATATCGACCCAAAGGCTTTTTTTAGCTAAATTATAAAAGCAAATTTTATATAGCAATATAATTTTAACGCTTATTCGTAAAAAATATTTCGCCTGACGTTTTAATAAGAGCTTTATATAAAGCCTTTAGAATTTTATTATACGTTTATAGTTTTTTATATCACATTAAATTTGCATATTATTTATTCTAAAGAACAGCTTTAATTTTCAACAAATTAAAGCTGTTCTTTTCATTTTTAACAAATTATCATTTGCAATTAAATGTGTTATTTAGTATAATGATATAAATATACCTTTTAAAAATATATAAAATAATTACAATTTTAAATGCGAAAGGAAACAAATATGAAAGTACAATTATTACCTTCGGTTTTAACCGCAGATTTTGCAAACCTTGGCGCGGAATGCCAAAAAGTTTTAGATTGCGGAATTAAAGAATTACATATAGATGTCATGGATGGCCACTTTGTTCCCAATTTAACTATTGGTGCGCCTGTTTT
Source organism: uncultured Bacteroides sp. (assembly GCA_964369715.1). GTDB lineage: Bacteria > Bacillota > Clostridia > Oscillospirales > Ruminococcaceae > Ruthenibacterium. The sequence goes on from CAYJGV010000035.1 coordinate 16,650, forward strand.
AAAATCACTTAAAAAAAGCATGCCACATGCATTGTTTGATGTGCATTTAATGGTCACACACCCACTTAATTATGTTGATGATTTCGCAGATGCCGGTGCAACAAGGCTAACTTTCCATTGCGAAAGCGAAAGCGACCCAATAGAAACAATAAATGCAATACACGCAAAAGGTATGCTTGCAGGTATTTCTTTAAGGCCGGCAACACCTGCACAGGCAATTTTCGCTTTATTAGAAAAAGTGGAAATGATTATAATTATGACAGTTGAGCCCGGCTTTGGTGGGCAAAAATTCATGGATAACATCCTTGAAAAAATTGAAATTTTACGCAAAGAGGCAGACTACAGAGGACTTCATTCTCTTCGCATTGAAATTGACGGCGGCATTAATAGAGAAACAGCAAAACTTTGCGTGCGTGCCGGAGCTAATGCAATTGTTGCAGGCAATGCAATTTACAACAGCCCCGATTATGTAAAAGCTATTGAAGAGCTAAGCGATATCCCGGTATAATTGTTTGCTCAAATAATTTACGTATTATTTTTTAATACGATTTTATCACAAGCAAACTCAATCACAATTGTGTAGATAGTGCTTGCACTGTCTACACAAATTAAAAAACAAACCCTACAACGGAGAAAATATGCAAACCGATAATATTATTTTGCAAAAACACCCGGCAAATGCAATGTTTAAAGATTATATCTTTATGACAATACCGCTTTATGGCTTTAGCTGTTTTATGAACGGCATAAGGCCTGTTATTCTTGCGCTTGTTGCTATAATAACTGCAGCTTTATGCGATAGGCTTATAAGCGCTTTAAGGCGTCTTCCACACGATAAATCTGAAATTAGCAGTGTTGCTTTTTCACTTATTGTGGTGCTTATGTTGCCTGCAAACATTTCTTACTATATAGCAATTTTAACAGTATTATTTACAATTTTAATTGGAAAAGCGGCTTTTGGTGGCTATGGCTTTTATGTTTTTTCACCACCTGCTGTTGGCTTTTGCATCGCTGCAATAAGCTGGCCTAACGAGGTTTTCAGCTATTCGCCTGTCAATTACTTTTTGCCACTTCTTGAACAAAGCGCTATGCCCACAACTTTGGGCGTTTTAAGTGCAGTTAAAACAGGCGGGCGCCCCGCCATAAGCGATTTAGATTTATTGTTGGGCAATTATCCCTCTGCGATGGGTGTTGGAACTGTTTTAATTATTCTTGCACTCGGCGCATTTTTATGGATGCGAAAACGCATCTCATTATCTGTCACTTTAACTTATATTTTAACATGTGTTGTTATCGCTTATGTGTTGCCAAGAACCGGCAATGCACAAGGAATGCTTTGGAACGATGTAAGCGAAAGGCTCTATTCTGTTTCGTTCGAACTTTTGGCAGGGGTTATTATTTTTATTGCAATCTTTATGCTTAATGATGAGGTGACTTTGCCAAAAAGAAAAGATGCACGCATAGTTTACAGCGCTTTGTTTGGAATTATTACCATGTTTTACAGTTACACGGGCTTTTATGAAATTGGCGCATGTTTTGCGCTTATTTGCATAAACTCGACCGCACCAATTATTGATAATATAATGTCTAATATATTTAAAAGGGTTAAAATTAAAGTGAATATCCCTTCTGAAACGGAGGCGAGCACATGAGCGAAAACAATGAAATTAACGAGCAGAGAGCCAGAAAATATTTAGAAGAAATTGCAAAAGAAAAAAACAGAGCAAGCGAAACGGATATTATAAACAATGCTGCAAAAAATGATACAGCGGACGAAAAGCCTGAATATATGGTTGCGCTTGAGCGTAAAATAAGGCGAGAAAAAATAATTTTGAACAACCCTGTTATTATGCAAGGGCTTGGGCTTTCGCCTCTTTTAATTGCGTGTTCAACTGCGACAAATGCGCTTATATTAAGTGTTGCCGCTTTGTTTTTGCTTACACCAACACGAATGCTTGCATCTTTATTATGCAAACGTGCACCTGTGCGCTTTAGAGGTGCTGTGTACGCTTTGTGTTCAGGCATAGTTTTTATAGGCGTATACGCATTGATAAGCTCGCTTTTTGAAAGTGCACAAATTATTCAATTAGGGCTTTATTTGCCGCTTTTAACTATAGACCCAATCATTTTAAAAAGATATGAAAGGGTGCAAAACGAAAAAGTTTACACCGCATTTAAAAAAGGCATAATTACAACTTTAGGCTATGTTCTGGTTTTGATGTCCACAGGCATTATGCGAGAATTTTTAGGCCTTGGTTCAGTTTTTGGTAATGAAATTATTGACATTGCTTTATTACCGCTTGCAGCATTGCCCACAGGTGGCTTTATTATTTTGGCACTTGTCATGGCATTGTGGCGCAGTGTGGCAGAAATTATAAAAAGATATATGCACGATGCCAGAGTAATAAATAACGAATAATTTTATTAAATTAGTTTTAAAATAAATATTCAAACATTCCATTTTTTAATAAGGAGTTGTTTTAAATAGAAGCAATCAGAGAAGTTTTTAACGCTGTTTTAACCTTTATGTATTATGCATTTATCGCACTTTTCATACAAAATGCTGTACTTGGGCGCGCCTTTGGTGTATCAAGGCTTGTAAAAATAGCACAAGATAATACCGATGCCGGCATATTTTGCGCATTGCTTTGTGCTGTGCAAATTATTTCAGCACCGCTAAGCTATTTTGCGTTTAACCTATTACCACAAAATTTTGAATATATAGAATATGTACGCCCTCTTGTTTTAATCATCTGTATTATAATTACCTTTGTGTTTTTATTGGTGATATGTGCCGCTGCGTTAAAGCCTGAAATTAGCAACCGTGTAATTTATTTTTTACCGATGGCTTGTTTTAATTCATGCATTTTAGGCACATTGTTGATTTCTGCAATACAAAGTTTTACTTTTGCACAAACTTTGGGCTTTGGCATAGGAAGCGGCCTTGGCTACAGCCTAGTGTTATTGTGGCTTAAACAGGGCGAAAAGCGCATACAAAACGACGCTGTACCCGTTGTTTTAAGAGGTTTGCCAATAAATTTAATTTATCTTGCAATACTTACGCTTGTGGTTTACGGTTTAACAGGCAATGTCCTTGCTTTTTAATACAGGCTTTAAAATAAGAAAGACAAAGTTTTTAAACGTATTTTGCAAAAAACAACAAATATTATCAAGTATTTATATTTTATAGGTTTTCACTCTTATTTCACAAGTATATGGTTTTTTTTTCACAATTTAAATATATAATTAAATCATAGAAACACACAGAAGTTAATACTAAATTTCAGCATTAACTAATTTATGAAATTTATGCAAAGCTATAAAATATAGAACGGAGACATTAAAATGAACAACAATCAAGATTATGATTATTCAGGTTTATACGAAAACATTGTCGGCAAAGAACCTGTGGCAAAGCAAGAACCTCAAGGTCAATATGCATTTACAGGAACACAAGTTCCACATGCAGTGAATTACCAAAATTATGCCAACAACCCTATGAACAATAATATGAACTCTGCGCCAACTTATGATGGCAAACCGCCTAAAAACAAAAACAAAAACGGCAAAAGAGTTGCAGCTTTTGCATGTGCAACACTTTTCTTTACAGGCATAAGTATAGGCGGTGGCTATGTCGGCAGTATGCTTGCTAACTCTAACTCAGGCGGTTCAAGCACAGTTATAAACCAAACTATATCAGACGGTTCTGCAAATAACGCTGTTGCAACCGCAAACGACGGCTACACAGTTTCACAAATAGCAAGCATTGTCTCACCCAGCGTGGTTGAAATTACAACAGAGCTTGCCACAAACAGTGTATTTGGCAATTATGTCGCAGATGGAGCAGGCAGTGGCGTTATAATTTCACAAGATGGTTATATAATCACAAACGCTCATGTAATTGAGGGTGCACAGCAAATTAAAGTTACCTTAAATGATGAAAGCGAATATTTTGCACAGGTAGTTGGCACAGATTCAATGACAGATTTAGCTGTTATAAAAATTGATGCAACAAACCTTACTGCAGCAACTTTGGGTTCATCTTCCAGCTTACAAGTAGGAGATTTTGCACTTGCAGTTGGCAACAGCCTTGGCACACTTGGCGGTACAGTTACAGATGGAATTATCTCGGCACTTGATCGCGAAATTTATGTAGAGGGACAAGAGCTGACACTTTTACAAACAAATGCAGCTGTAAGCCCGGGAAATTCCGGTGGCGGATTGTTTAATGCAAGGGGCGAGCTTATCGGCATAGTTACAGCCAAAAGTGGCGACATAGAAGCAGAGGGTCTAGGTTTTGCAATACCTATCGACGATGCACTTGAAATTACAACAGAGCTTATGAACAACGGCTATGTTACAGGCCGCCCTGCAATGGGTGTTACAGTTACAACAGTTCCCGATGAGCAAACCGCTATGGAATATGGTGTGTCTCGAACAGGTGTTTATATAATTGGCGTTAACGAGGGAAGTGCCGCACAAAAGGCAGGCCTAATGCCTATGGATTTAATAATGAGCATAGAAGATAATATGGTTACAGATACATCAGACGTGACAGAATATCTTGAAACGCTTGAAGTAGGCGATGAAGTTACACTTCAAATAGTACGTGACAATAAATTGCAAACTGTCACAATTGTATTGGAAGAGCGCAGTGCAGATTCACAGGAACAAGCGAATGAAGATGCAAATAACTTCTTTGGCGAAGGTGAAACACAACAAGTACCAAACGATGTTTTTGGCGGAGACTTAGAAGATTTCTTCGGCGAACAAATGCCTTAATATATATTTTATAAATCAATCGCACTACCTTGAAGTTTTTCGGGGTAGTGCAATTGAATTTTATTTTAAAACAGCACCGATATTATAAAAAGCCTATTAAGGCAAGAAAGAGTGTGAAAAAGTGGCTAGCGCACGTTATACATTAAATATTAAACCAGATGAACCCGAAGAAAAAAGAGAATACACTAAAAAAGAGAAATTTCAAAATTTTTGGCATTATCATAAATTTATTATTTTAGGCATTATTGCGGCAATAATTATTGTTGTATCGATGATAATTGAAGTAACTTCGGTTGAAGAGGCAGATTATAATATAGGCATATTGAATTACACAGCTGTTCAGCAAGACGCATTAGATGCACTTGCCGCAGAAATTGAAACACGTGTTGAGGATATAAACGGTGACGGTGAAGTAATTGTTTACATAAATCAATACACATTAGCAAACAGTGATGATCCCGATGCTTATGTTGACCCAAACGTACAAATGGCGAGCATAACAAAAATTTCGGCCGATTTACAATTTGGCACCAGTATAATTTTCTTGGCAGAAGATTTGCAAACTTTTGATGAGCAATTTGAGCTTTTTGCATATAATGACACAAGCACACCGGCAGAGGACAATTCAAACTATGATAATATTGGTTATGATTGGGACGAGTGTGCTATTCTTTCAAGCCTTGACACAGAATACACAGACAGCTTTGACAATGTTTACAGTCTACAAAGTGTATTTGAAGATTACAGCATAGCGCTTAGAATATGGGAAGGTACATCACTTGAAAACGATGAAGATGTGCAAGAATATTATAATTTATCGGTGGATTTATTCAACGAATTGACAGCATAGTTTTATTTAATAATTGCGAATTATCATATATAGCTTTTGTGCAAAGAACACAAAAGCTATATTTTTT
>CAYJGV010000036.1:0-5547 GCA_964369715.1 uncultured Bacteroides sp.
ATTGCATAAAATTAGGGCTTAAAGTTTTACGTATTAAATTGTTAGAATTGCTTTATTTATATAAAAAACGAGCTTAAAAATAAGCTGAAATTGTACATTTTCAGTTCAAATCGGGCTGACTCTTTAGGGTATACAAAACAAAAAAAGACTCCCGATAAAATCGAGAGCCAAAAAACATTGATATAACGTTATTTTTTAGGGTATACTTTTTGTATACACAAGATGGAGGTGCTGACCAGATTTGAACTGGTGAATGGAGGTTTTGCAGACCTCTGCCTTACCACTTGGCTACAGCACCATATTAAATTGGAGCGGCTTACGAGGCTCGAACTCGCTACCTCCACCTTGGCAAGGTGGCGCTCTACCAGATGAGCTAAAGCCGCATGTTTTACAACGTTCCTTTTTCTTAACGCTTTAATATATTATCAAATTTTGATGGTTTTGTCAATAGAAATTTAAGTATTTTATAATATATTTTTTAAAACGTTAAAATATAAAACTCAATAATAAAATATTAGCTATATAAAGCATAGAAATATGTTTTTACTTATAATATTTATATGATGCAAATTGATTAAAATACATTTTAATTTAAAACATATATTTTTAAAAACATCAATAAAAAAGCAAATTGTCGACATCGAAAAGACGTTTACCTGTTCGAGTCTTCAATTTGCTTTTTGTTCAATTATAAATTTAATTTATAATTCTTTTTGCACAGATGGGACTATGCAGAGGGGACTATATCGTTTAAATGCTTATCATTAAATTTTCTTTTTGATTTTATTTTGTGCTTGTACATGGCAGTTTCTGCGCGTATAAATAAATCCTCTGCCGTTTTATCAGTGAACTCATCAAAATAAAGCATCGCATAAGCTACACTTAATTTGGTTGAAAGTTTCTCGTTTTCTATATTTATTTTATCAGCAAAAACATTTAAAAATTCTTCAGGGGCTTCTTTGGCTAAATTTTCGCATATTATAACAAATTCTTGTTGATCTGTCCTGTAAATATTTTCACAGCCGGTAAAACTTTCTTTGATGCATTTTATTAATGCATCAATTTGAATTTCGGCTTCTTTTCGCCCTTTTATTTGAGAAATAAGTTGCAAATTGTTTAAGTTCATAACGGCAATGCTTAAAGTGTATGGAGGTTTTAAGTCGATATAACGCTCTTTTAAATCAGAATCAAATCGGTTGAAGTTAAAAAAGCCACTGTGCATATCGGTGTAAGCCATTTGCTCAAGCAACTCAATTTTTGCATTTTTGGCAAACATTTTGCCAAAGTAAATGATAAAATATCGCATCAATAAAACACAATAAATTAAAAGTCCATATAAAAAATAAATTGAATGATAAACTCGATAATTTAAACTATATGAAATTATGCTTAAAAGCGAGCCTAAACACATGACAAAACTGCCAATATCAAGGTTGTGCAATTTGCGTTTCTTGGCATAGCTGCCTTCGGTGATATTTACACCAATTACTGTTATGACAGTAATTGCAAGCAAAATTACAGTTATATCAAATTGTAAAATTGTGTTGATATCAACCCAAAATTGCGCAAGAAATGTGCTTATAAAAACAACAAAATGCGATGCGCAAAGAAAATACAATATTTTTTTGGCTTTTAATTGATATATATTAACAAGGAAAAGCAAAAAAGGTATTGGCAAAAGCATTAAAATTACATTTTGAGCATTTTCAAAATAAACAGAGTTAATACTCAACACTTGACTTAATTGTGTCTCGGATAAACACCAAAGTCCTGCCATAATTGTAAATATGCCAAAAAGTAGCATAAAACTTTTTTTTGAATTTTTGCTCATTATAGAGTATAAAAAAATAAGGCTAGTGCCGATGAAAATTACAAACATGCAAACAAAGATATTAAAAAGCAAAAAAAAGACATTTGTTGTGATATGCCCCATAAACTTACCTCTTGTTTTGTAGAAAATATCAAATATACTTTTGTGCTAGATTAAAAGCAAAACTTTTTTAAATAAGATATAAACCTACATTAAGTATAATATCGATATAATATACAATTTGTTATGAATATGTTAAATTAAACTAATTCAACTTCAGGCAAGCTTAAAGCTTGCCTGAAAAACAATTATATTATAATTAATAAATTGGGCTTTTAAGCACCCAGCGTCCGAATTCATCTTGTTTAAATAATTCTGTATTATAGTGTTTATCCATAATTGCATAAAATTCACTTTCACTATAACCGCAAAAATCGCAAAAATCTTTGATGCAAAGTGGGTCCAGTGCGCCGTCACGCTCTTTAATTATAGGAATCGCTTCTTCTCTTGTCATAAGCCCATAGCGAATATATCTTGCGGTGTAATCCGTTGCGGCAGCATGGCCGAATTTTGGATATTTCAGCCAAGAGTGCACAAGGTATGCACGGCTGTCAATTTGGTCAAAATTTTCTGCATGGTGTTTGCGGTCCCATTCGTGGGTTAAATCTTTAAAACCACGGCTTTTTGCAATTTGATAATTTTTAAAGCTGTTCCATGGCATAAAATAGCTCATATAAAATGGGTCAAGCGTTTGCAATTCTTGTGAAGTTGGCGCTATTGTAAGCGAAAGCTCTTTTTCAGTGACACCATCGCCCAAAAGTTCTTCCATAGGCATGCCAACAGCAACACCGTTTTCAATTTGTCCACGTGCAGAATATGTTTCCTCGTCGGAATTACCGCCATATTCAAAGCTTACATTTTCACCGTAACAAAGCATAGGTACATTAAATTTAAGCGCCATGTGAAGAGGGAAAGTGTAAATTAAACGGTCAACATACCAAGTAGGTTTGCCAAATTTTTCGAAAAACTTGCGCATTAATATTTTTTGCACTTTGATATTAGGCTTACAACTAATTATAGTGCAACCAAATTCTTCGCTGATGTTTTTTAAATTGTGCACACCTGCATCAGTCATGGGGAAATTATCCTCAACGCTGAATAAAATTGGGTTCATACCCATGATTTCTTTAAGCATATATACTTGGAAATGGCTGTCTTTTCCGCCAGAAACAGCTACTGCACAGTCGTATCCGCCGGGGCCGTTGCAACCTCTGTATTTGTTGCAAAGTGCCTCAAACTCTTTATAGCGTGCATCCCAATCTATTTTTTTGCGTTTTTCATAATTTGTGCAAGCTGTGCAAATGCCTTCGTCATTAAATTTTATACCGGGACGTGTGTCAGGCATGGTGCAATTTTTACAATATTTCATTTTAGTACTCCTGTTTTTAGTTAAATATATGATTGAACTTTAATTGAATATCATTAAATGTGAAGAAATTATTTTAATAAAATTAATAAAAATTATAGCATTAAAACGATAATATGTCAATTAATTTAGTCGATATCTTGCCGCTTTTTGGCGTGTGTTTACAAAGGTTTATTAACAAAAAATGCAATGCGTTTGTGCAATTTTTGCACATCTTCTTCGCTTATATAAGCCTTGTCGATATAGCCGTAAATTCTGCCGGCAAACTTTGCAAAAGGAGGGCATATTTTGGCGAATTTATCGGGGTGTAATTTAATTTTATACATCGCATGTATGCCTAGTAATGCGCAATATTTAATAAAATTAAACTTTGGTTTAAACGAAGGTGAAAAAACTTTGTCTCTTGGTGGATTTTTATAAACTTCTTCTAATAAATCCGCCATTCTTATATAAGAGGGCACATCACTTTTATCAAAATATCCCTCGATAATTTCTTTTTGAATAGGGAAAACAGCATTATTTGAATTAGCTGCTTTTTCAAATTCTTCATATGTTTTAATATAATGTGCATCTTTGTAAATAACAGGGTCAAAATCGCTTTCAATTTCATGTGGGCGTAAAATATGGCATGTTTTATTTGCAAAATAAACCTCGGCAATTGCTGTGCTCATCCAAATAAAAATATTATCCGCAACGGCAATCCATTGTTTTACACTATCCTCAAAAATAACATGAAAATTTTTATGCTTTTTTTCAAGTTCGTTTAATTTTTCGCTGTTCCACTCGCTTGGGTGACGCCTGTAAACCAGTTCTACATCACTGTGTTTGCTTAAATAAGTGTCAAAAAATTCAAGCGTTGATGCCATGCTTTTCCTGTTTGTCTTTGCAAAACCGCTAAAATCTTCGCCTGCCATTGCACTAAGTTCTTTTACCTCATCTTCAGTCATGCTGGCGTATCCAAAAGATGAAATATACAAAAACAGCTTTTTATTCTCGCTTAAATTATGCTCTTTGCAAATTTGCTGCTTTGTTTTAAAATATCCTTTAAATTGAGGCAACAAAAAGTCCATCATAACAGCGCCGGTTACAGGCGTGTTTTTTTCGCTCATGCCGTGTTTTTGCAATCGTTCTGCGGTTTTTTTGCCCCAACAAGTTTGCACGCATTTTTTAGCATTGCCGTTCATATTAAACCATGGTGCTTCTTCTTGTGTATCGCTAAGCATTTGCTCCCAGTGTAAATTTACAATTTTATCGCATTTTCCTATATTGTTGTAAACATGGCTATTTATAGCCTCATCGTCATACATACAGCTGGACACAATAACTTCGGGTTTTTGCCATGTCATATATCTAAGGCGTTTTCTTCCAAGTAATTGGTGTATTTTAGAGCTATAACCTCTACGTTTAAGTTCTTCTTGCAAAAGCACGAGACTTTCGTATTCTCTTACAACATGCTCGTATAAAATTAAAAAATCAAGTTTTCTTTTTTTATCATTCATTTATATTGGCAACCTCGCTAAACAGTAAATTTGTATATTCGGGCAAACCGTTTAAAACATCGATGTGAAAACCGTCATAAAAATGCTCGTTTGTAAAATTAATGCTATCTGTCCATTCATAATTCAGCAAATAAGCGCCACTGGTTTCAAGTGCTACAAGTGCTTCTTGCATGTCTTCATCAATTCCCAGTGGCTTGCAAACAAGCTCTTTTACACTGTCATCCATTGGCGGTAAAACATAAATTAAATCAATATTATTTTGCGTTGCAAAATCTGCAAGCAAAAGCAGCTCTTCAAGTGCAGTTTCATTAATCGAAAATTTAGAGTCTTCCTTGCTTATTTCATTTAGCATAAAATCGGAAAGCTCTTTTGCGTTAACAAGCTGAGAATTTTCATCATATTGCCTTGCAGGCAAAATTGATGTCCCACCATCTGCACAATTTGTGTAAAGCGTGGCGGCATAATCAATTAAATTTCTGCGATGTGATAACAATTCACCATTTTCTTCATAATCTCCATCTTCATACGTGGCGCTTGCGATAACATCATCATAAGGTAGCCCACGCAAGGCATAACTAATTCTGTCAGCCATTACGGTTACAGCATTTATATTATATTCTAAGTTAAAAATATATGCTATTGGGTTTTCTAATTGAGTTTCTACTGTCTGCATACGATTAACAGGATTATACGCAGAGTTTAAAGTGTAAAATGATAATCCAAATACGACCGTATCAATTTCAGGGTTTAAACTGTAAAGATAGTAAAATTCGTCTATGCTCTCTTCAAGGCCGGCGCCGCCGTATGCCACA
>CAYJGV010000036.1:5557-12484 GCA_964369715.1 uncultured Bacteroides sp.
TCTTCCACTAAATCCATGTCAAAATGAGCCATGCGAGAATCGCCTAAAATTATTGCATTTTGTGGGCTTGCATTATAAGCTCTTATCCTTGCAATGGGGCTGTTAGTAGAGCTATCGCTTCTTAAATTAAAATAATTATTAGGCTCGAAAGCCAAAAAAATAGCAAGATAAATTATTACAGGCAATAAAGCCAGTACAAATTTAGGTAATATTTTTTTCAATTTAAATTTGTTCCTTTCTGATAGGGTTATATACAATAGGTGGTTGACTTTGTCTGTCATTCTGAACGAAGTGAAGAATCCGTCCTTTTTTAGGCTTGCTGTAACTGCGATTCTTCGTCGTAACTCCTCAGAATGACAGCGTGCTTATGGCTTCGTGCGCTGCACTATAAGCAATCATAAACTATAGTAGCGAATTGCACCCACGCAGTGGGGAGCACAGCCAATATAAACAAGAGTTAAACACACCTAAAATTGAGCATAGGCAAAACTAACGGTGCCAAAACCACCACTTTGCATTATAAAACCAACTAAAGTAAGAATTATAAGCATATAATAAACCGACCATTTAATTGAAGGCCTTTGTTTTGCTATAAAAAGGCTGATATGTGCGCTTTTTTGTTTGAAATTGCTTTGCCAATCAAAGTAAAATGCAATTAAAAGCACAAACAGTAAATAAGCCACATAAAAAGCTATCATTAAATCTCTTGAATAAAAACCGGTTAAAACAATGTTTGATGCTTCGCTTAAAAATTGGCTTGGGTTTAAATTTGTAAAAAAGCGTGTGATGTAATTAAAGGCATCGCCAACCGTGCCGTCTTTCATTAAGCCTACACGGAAGAACACAAGGCTTATGCTCCACAAAATAAACACAGATGTTGTCTTGAAAATTCTAAGCGGTGGCTTAGGTTTTTTTTGCGGCTTTTTATAATAGCGATGCAAAAGTTCTTCGCCAACCCTGAAAACTGCCTGTAAAACACCCCAAACAAAAAACGGCATTGTGTCACCGTGCCATATTCCGCTTAAAACAAAAACAATTGCTACGCTTGAAATTATAGGTGGTTTTTCAAAATATTTTTCGCCAATTACAGGTATCTTTGAAGGCCAACGGCTCCACACAAGCGGCGTGAAAACATAATCTTGCAGCCATGAGGAAAGGCTTATATGCCATGCGCTCCAAAAGCCCGAAAAATTCGTGGAAAAATAAGGCGTTTTGAAGTTGATAGGTATATCAATGCCTAAAATAAGTGCAACACCTCTTGCAATATCGCTATATCCTGAAAATTCAAAATAAAGTTGTAGTGCCCATAAAAATGCTGTTAAAATTAAGGTTGAACCACTGTAAGAATTAAAAGTCTCACCACTTATGAACACTTCGTTTACAAAAAGCCCCAAAACATTCGCAATGGCTATCCATTTAAAAAAGCCAAACAGCATTAAGCGAAAAGCATCGCATGTTTTTTGTGCGCTAAATTCTCTTTTTTTTGAAAGTTGTGGCAAAATTTTGCCTGCACGACAAATGGGTCCGCTGATAATTGTGCCAAAAAATGTTACAAATGCCGCATAATTAATAATGTTTTTCTCGGCTTTGATATCTCCGTTTGTAACATCAAAAATATATCCAAGGCTTGCAAATGTGTAAAAGCTAATGCCGAGTGGCAAAGCTAAACTTGCAAGTGCACCACCGCTTAAAAGCAAAAGCATGGGGGCAAATGCGCCCGAATATTTAAACAAACACAAAACTGCAACAAGTGATATTACAGCAGTTGCCGCCAATATTTTGCGCTTTTTGCCATTTGATTTTTCAATTGCATGTGCAATAAAAAATGTGAAAATAACATTTAATAAAAGTGTTAAAGGCGCAATAATGCTTTGCAAAATATTACCGCTTGAAAGCGGTGGAGTGTTAAACAGATAGAAAATAACACTGCTTAATACAATTACAAAATTTTGCATTTTATGCGGTAAAATATAATAAGCTAAGGCGATTATTGTTAAAAAAACAATAAAGCCTGCATTGGTAAAAATCATTTTTTTCTCCTTAGTGGCATAATTTCACACATTAAATTATATATGTTTTCATAAATTTTGTAAAGTCCGGTGTTTTTAATATGTTTTGCATTTTTTATACATGATATGCTATTTGTATATATTGAAATTTCGTGTAAAATATAGTATAATAAAAAGGTACACGATTTTTTAAGCTAAGGCGAAAGTTAAGAGGTAAATATGGCATTGCTACAATTTGAAAGAAATAATGATGCAGCGCAATTTATTGCGTCTGCGTATAATCACGAACCAAAAGCTTATGTGCAAACATTCGGATGTCAGCAAAATGTAAACGACAGCGAACAACTTAAAGGCGTTTTAAGCAATGCTGGTTTTTTAATAAGCGATAAAGCACAAGATGCTGATTTAATTGTTTTTAACACATGTGCTGTAAGAGAACATGCAGAGCAACGTATTTTTGGAAACATAGGCGCATTAAAGCAATTAAAAGAGGCAAACCCACGTCTTGTGATAGCTATATGCGGTTGCATGGTGCAACAAAAGCACATTGTTACTAAATTGAAAAAAAGCTATCCTTATGTAGACATTGTTTTGGGCGTAAACAGAATAGGCACTTTGCCGGGGCTTGTTGCAGAAAAAATAAGCACCAAAAAGCGCAAATTTGAAGCACTTGGTGATGTTCCCGATATAATTGAGGGCATGCCTATAAAAAGAGATAATGAATTTAGGGCATGGCTACCAATAATGTACGGTTGCGATAATTTTTGCTCTTTTTGCATAGTTCCTTATGTTAGAGGCAGAGAGCGAAGCCGTACGAGCGAAGATGTTTTAAACGAGTTTAAGCAGCTTTTAAAAGATGGTTATAAAGATATAACCCTTTTAGGGCAAAATGTTAATTCTTACGGAAAAGGCCTTGAAGGCAAAAAGATTGATTTTTCAGATTTGCTAAAAATGCTTGATGATATAGAGGGCGATTTTAGAATACGCTTTATGACAAGCCACCCAAAAGACGCCACAAGAAAATTAATTGATACAATTGCAGAGGGCAAGCACATTTGTCATCATTTACATCTGCCTGTGCAAAGCGGCGCGGATGATATTTTGAGGCAGATGAACCGACGTTATAATTCACAAGATTATATGTCGCTTATAAATTATGCAAAACAAAAAGTGCCCGATATGACATTTTCAAGTGATATTATAGTGGGCTTTCCCGGTGAAACCGAGGAAGATTTTGAAAAAACACTTAACCTTGTAAAAGAGGTTGGATATGCACAATTATTTACATTTATCTATTCAAAACGAAGCGGCACAAAGGCTGCTGAAATGCCTGATAATATTACAAGAATAGAAAAAGCGCAAAGAATTGACACCATAATTAAATTGCAAGAAAAAATAACAGCAGAGCATACAAGCGCATTCATAGGTACTGTGCATAAGGTTTTAGTCGAAGGAGTAGGAAGAGACGAAGAACTTTTAACAGGCAGAATGGATAATAATATGGCAGTGGATTTTAAAGCAGATAAAAAAATAATCGGCAAATTTATCGATGTTAAAATTACAGGAGCAAAAGGCGCTGTGCTTAAAGGCGAAATATGTTAAAATTACAGTTTAAATGTAATTAACAAAATAAATAATAAAATATGTTTCGAATTTTAATAATATAAATTAAAGCGAGGCAAAACGATTTTAAAGGAGAGCAAAATGAAAGACGCAATTACACTATTCCAAGAGGCAGCACTTCAATTACAAAAAGAAGAGGCTTATTTAAGCCTTATGGGCACGCGTGAGCTTAACGATAAAAATGAAGAATTGCAAGAACTTATCACAGAGTTTAATGTTGCAAGAATTGATTTAAACCAAGAGGCAAGCAAAGCGGGCGATAAAGACCAAGAAAAATTTAATGCTTTAAATGCAAAAGTAAATGATTTATACACCGACATTATGGAATGCGACACAATGGTGAATTATAATGAAGCAAAAGAAGAACTTGAAAACGTAATTCGTCATATTCAAGCGATTATCGACACAGCAGTAAGTGGCGGAAACCCAATGAACGTAACAGAGGCTCCTTCAGCTTCTTGCGGCGGTTCTTGCAATTCTTGCAGTGGTTGCGGCTAAGAATTTAACTAAGCTGATGTAAACAAATACGCCTCAAAATTTGATTTCTGTAAATAATATATGCAAAGTTTTGCTTTAATTTTTGCGAAGTTTTTTTGAGGCGGTATTTTTTAAATAAATAAAACAGTCTGCTTTATTTATTTAAAAAATATTTAATAGATTTTATAAGAGGTGTACTGAATCATGGCTCTTTCACCAATGATGCAACAATATTTAAATATAAAAAAACAACATCCCGATAAAATTATTTTCTTCCGATTAGGAGATTTTTACGAGATGTTTTTTGATGATGCCATTTTGGCGTCAAAAGAGCTTGAGTTAACCCTAACGGGCAGAGAATGTGGCATGGAAGAACGCGCGCCCATGTGCGGGGTTCCTTTTCATGCAAGCGAGGGCTATATTGCACGTTTAATTGAAAAAGGCTACAAAGTTGCAATTTGCGAACAGCTAGAAGACCCAAGCACAACAAAAGGCATTGTAAAGCGTGATGTTGTGCGTGTTGTTACACCCGGCACTTTAATTGAAAGCAGTATGCTTGAAGACGATAAAAACAATTATATTGCAAGTGTTTATATAAGTAAAAATTCGGCAGGTGTATGCTTTGCGGATATTTCAACAGGCACAGCACATACTTCTGTGCTGTTTGCGGAAAATATACAAGCCGCTGTTATTTCCGAGCTTTGCCGTTTTTCACCAAGAGAAGTGCTTATTAATGAAAAAGTGCTCTCGTGCAAATTAATAATAGATTATATAAAATCAAAGCTTGGCTGTGGTGTGGAACTTATTGAAAAAGAGGGCTATAACACAGCACTTTGTGAAGAATATTTGCGCACACATTTTGGCGATGAATATGAAAAAATAACGGGTGTAAAATATGAAAGCGAACAATTTTACACGCTTGCTGTTTTGATAGATTATTTAAATCAAACACAGAAAAAAGGTGTGGAGCGCCTTAAAACCGTTGAAAATTACAGCGAAAACCAATTTATGCATCTTTCGCCTGTAACAAGGGCAAATTTAGAATTGACACAAACACTTAGAGCAAGAGAGAAAAAAGGCACTTTGCTTTGGGTTTTAGATAAAACCAAAACTGCAATGGGAAAACGTCTGATTCGTACTTATACAGAGCAACCATTGCTTGATGCAAATTTAATAAACACAAGGCTTGACGGTGTCGAGGAACTTGTGAAAGATTCCGTTTTGCGTGCAGATTTAAGCGAGGCATTATCAAATGTGTTTGATATTGAAAGGCTTATGACAAGGGCGGTTTATGGTTCGGCATCACCCAGAGAAGTTTATGCGCTTGCTTTTACGTGCGAGCAATTGCCTGTGATTTTAAAATTAATTGAACACACAAAAAGCACTGCAATGTGTGAAATAAAAGCAAAAGCAGACCCTTTAACAGATATATGTAATAAGATAAAATCGCTTTTAAGTGAAGATGCACCCGCGCTTTTAAAAGACGGCAATATAATAAAAAGTGGCGCTAATGAAGAAGTTGACGAGCTGAGAGGCATTGTCAACGGCGGAAAAGATATTTTAGGCGCTATGGAGACAAAATTAAAAGAAGAAACCAATATCAGAACGCTAAAAATTGGCTATAACAGGGTTTTTGGCTATTATATAGAGGTTAGCAAATCTTTTACATCGATGGTGCCCGAACATTTTGTAAGAAAACAAACTATAGCGAATTCCGAAAGATATATAACAGATGAATTAAAACAGCTTGAAAATAAAATTTTAGGTGCAAATGAAAGGCTTTTAACACTTGAAAGAAATATTTTTGATGAGCTTTTAAAAGAAATTTCATCGCATGTTTTGCGCATACAAACCACAGCAAGTGCAATTGCAAATTTAGATGTTTTATGCTCTTTTGCGAATGTTGCAGTGCAAAATAATTATACAAGACCCGAAGTGCACACAGGCACAGAGCTTTTGATAAAAGAGGGCAGACACCCTGTTGTGGAATGCTTGCTTCAAGGCAGTTTATTTGTGCCAAACAACACAACGCTAGATTGCGCAGAAAATCGTACTGCGATTATAACAGGGCCGAATATGGCAGGTAAATCCACATATATGCGTCAAACAGCGTTAATCGTACTTATGGCGCAAATCGGCAGTTTTGTTCCGGCAAGCTCTTGCAGAATGGGCGTGGTGGATGCTATTTTCACACGTGTTGGCGCAAGCGACGATTTATCGTCAGGGCAAAGTACATTTATGGTTGAAATGACAGAAGTTGCAGAAATATTGAACTGTGCAACGTCAAAAAGCCTTGCGATTTTAGACGAAATAGGCAGAGGCACTTCAACTTTTGATGGAATGAGTATTGCAAGGGCAGTTGTCGAGCACATTGGCAACAAAGAGACAGGTGTTGGTTGCAAAACTTTATTTGCTACACATTATCACGAGCTTACAGATTTAGAGCATACGCTGGATGGGGTTAAAAACTACAATATAGCGGCAAAAAAACGTGGAGATGACATAACTTTTTTGCGTCGCATTGTGCGTGGCCCTGCCGATGATAGCTATGGAATAGAAGTGGCAAAACTTGCCGGATTGCCCGAAAGTGTTACAAAAAGGGCAAAGGCTGTTTTAAAAATACTTGAGGAAAACAGCTTGGGCTCAAGTGATGTAACACAATTACAATTTGAATGTGCCCCGGCGCCCGAGGATATTAAAACACCAAATTGGGCAAAAAAACTTGAAGATTTAGATGTAGAAGTTTTAACACCTATTGAGGCATTGAATATTTTACATGAACTTAAAAAGCAGATGAATGAAGTGTGAGCCAAAAATC
>CAYJGV010000036.1:12584-22188 GCA_964369715.1 uncultured Bacteroides sp.
TAACAAAAAAGGAGGCAAAGCCATGGCAATTATAAATATCCTAGACAAACACACAGCAGAACTTATCGCCGCAGGCGAAGTTGTCGAGCGTCCTGCCTCCGTAGTTAAAGAGCTGACAGAAAATGCAATAGACGCAGGGGCAACGGCAATAACTGTAAGCATAGAAAAAGGCGGCACATCTTTAATACAAATTAGTGATAACGGCACAGGTATCGAGGCTGAATATATCCCAACAGCATTTATTCGCCACGCCACCAGTAAGATAAAAACAGGACAAGACCTTGAAAACATACACACTTTAGGCTTTCGTGGCGAGGCGCTTGCAAGCGTTGCAAGTGTCGCAAAAGTAGAGCTTATAACAAAAACGCAAATCGATGAATTTGCAAGTTCTTACCGTGTAGAAGGTGGACAAGAAATTTCATTCGAAGCCGCCGCAAGGCCTGTGGGCACTACTATTAATGTAAGAGAACTTTTTTATAACACACCTGCACGCATTAAATTTTTGAAAAAAGATGTAAGCGAAGCAAATTACGTCAATGATGTTATCGTGCAACTTGCGCTTTCAAACCCGCAAATTTCTTTTACTTTTATAAGAGAAGGCAAAAAGCAGTTTCAAACTCCGGGTGATGGAAATTTAAAGGCAGCTGCATATGAAGTTTTATCACGCGAATTTTCAAAAGATTTGCTTATAGTAGACGAGATTAACTCTACATATCACGCAAAAGGGCTTGTAACTTCGCCGACCGCTTCAAGGGCAAGCAGGGCAATGCAGTTTTTCTTTGTAAATGGTCGTTTTGTGAAAAACAACACCATGATGGCGGCACTTGAAGCCGCATACAAAGGCACATTAATGCAAAAAAAATATCCGGGCTGTGTTCTGTTTTTGCAATTGCCGCCACAGCTTGTGGATGTAAATGTGCACCCGGCAAAAACACAAGTGCGATTTGCAAACGAAAGAGACGTTTTCGACACTGTTTACAGGGCAGTTAAAGGTGCACTTTTGTCGGCAAAAGGCGAAATGCGAGAGTTCGATTTTAACAATGCAAAAGCTGTAAATGCCACAGTTAAAGAGAATGCAGTAGAAAATCAAGATTATACTAATTTAAAAACACAGGAAAACAATATTGATGATAGTAGCGAATTGAATAGTGACGCCAATGAAATAAAAGCACACAGTGAAATCAACAAAATGGCAAAAATTCATGAATTCGATATTGAAAAAAGCGAAAACAGCAAATATCAAAGGCATAAATTTCACGAAATTAAGCCAAAAAGCATAGATATTTACGTTGATGACATCGAGCCTTTGCCGATAGTTAGCGATTCAAAACCTATTGATGATGAAGACATGGTTTTGCGTGAAGAAGAGCTTGTTGCTTATAAAAAAATTGGTGAAACAAAAAATGAAAATTCGTGGCGAAACGCCTTAAACATAATGCAATCGCAAGAAAACGAAGAAGGCAATGAAATTTGTGAAATGCAAACAAACAGCGAAAATCATGAAGAAGATATCGAACAATTAAATATAATTGAAGATGAAAAAGACAGCTGTAATTTAAAAATAATAGGCGAAATTTTCAACACTTATATAATTACACAGTATGAAAATAATATGTGTTTAATAGATAAACATGCAGCACACGAACGTGTTTTGTACGAAAAATTAGCAAGTGAATACAAAAATGTTGCAAGCCAAATTTTGCTTGTGCCGGTAACCGTAAAACTTAGCGCACAGGAAAAAAACGCTGTTATGCAATACGAGCAAATTATAAAAGACAGCGGCATTGAGGCAGAGGAATTTGGCATAAGCGAAATGATTATAAGGGCAGTGCCAATGGATGTTTTACCGGGCGATGCAGGTGAATTACTTATTGAAATAGCCAATAAATTAATAAAAAACCCAAAAGAAACTCAAAGCGAAAAAACCGAGTGGGTTCTGCATTCAATAGCGTGTAGAGCGGCGATAAAAGGCGGCGATAAAACGCCGATAAATTCACTTTTGCAATTAGCACAGGATGTAATTTCAGAAAAAATACCGCTGTTTTGCCCACATGGACGCCCCGTAATTTTAAAAATCACCAAAAAGGAGATTGAAAAGCAATTTGGCAGATAAAATCAAAATTTTAATAATCTGCGGAACAACCGCAACAGGCAAAACTTCGCTTTCTATCAAGCTTGCAAAAAAAATGAACGGCGAGATAATTTGTGCGGATTCCATGCAAATTTACAATGGGCTTGAAATTGGCACAGCACAGCCCACAAAAGAGGAAATGCATGAAGTAAAACATCACCTTGTTGCTTTTTTGCCACCTAATGAACGTTTTAGCGTGGCACAATATGTAAAAGCGGCAAAAGAATGTATAAATGAAATTCACTCAAGGGGTAAATTGCCTATAATTGTAGGCGGCACAGGGCTTTATATTGAAAGCTTAATTAAGGGTATTAAGTTTACCGAGCATGAATTTGATGAAAAAATAAGAAGCGATTTAAACAATAGGCTCGAAAAAGAGGGCATTGAAATCTTATATAATGAACTTTTTAAAATAGATGAGCCATATGCAAAAACACTGCATTTAAATCAACATTCAAGAATTATGCGTGCGCTTGAAATTCATGCGCAAACAGGCATAACAATGTCACAGCATCTGGTAAATTCAATACCGAAAGAGCGTCCTTATGATGATTTTGTCGTAAATTTGGCTTATGATGACAGAAAAGAGCTTTATAAAAATATAGAGCTTAGAATTGATAATATGCTTGATGAAGGCCTTTTAAACGAGGCAAAACTAGTTTATGAAAATAAAGAGGAATTTACAACAGCGGCCCAGGCGATAGGGTATAAAGAATTTTTTTCGTATTTTGAAAACGAAAAAACATTGCAAGAATGTGCAGAACTTTTGAAACAGAGCACACGAAGATATGCCAAAAGGCAAACGACATGGTTTAAACGCATGAAATGCGATTTAATAATTAACCCGTCAATTGAAGCCGAAAACAATATTATTAAAATTTTTAATGAAAAATAATAAAACTACAAGGGTATTTATAATAATATAAAACTTGTAAACTAGATAAAAACGGAAAACTGTTTTGCGGCAGAACGGAGACTATGATGAAAAAAAACAATAGTGCTACAAAAGCAATTTTGTTTTTCCTTTTAATACCTATAATTTACATAGGATTTCAACTTTTTACTTTTGAAAACGACAGCGTTTATGATACAGATACAATTATTGAATATACTGTTTCGGATAGTATAATGGTTCAAGGCATTGTGGGCAGAAGTGAAACGCAAATTTCATATGGCGGCGATGGAATTTTAGGCTATGAGACGCAAAATTCGGATAGAGTTGCATCACAAAATGTTGTTGCAACTGCATATAATTCGCATGAATCTGCCGCGCTAAGTGCATATGCAGGTGTCGTTGAAGATGAAATTGAGATTTTGGAAAAATCAAATATAAGCGGAACACACACAGATGTTGCCATGTTGCAAGCGCAAATGTATTCAAATGCGAACGAGCTTTTAAATACAATTTATTTAAACGATTTTGATGACTTATATGAGGATAAGCAAAATTTGCAATTATCTGTAAATAAATTAAATATTGTATTAAAAAATAATACAGATTATACACAGCGTTTACAGGAACTTATGAATTTTCATGCAAGTTTAACAGCATCAATTAATGGGTCGGCGATAACTGCGCCTGTTTCGGGCTATTTTGTCTCAGGGGATGAGAGCGAACAACGTGTTTATACAACACAGCAATTAGACGAAATGAGCGCACAACAATTATATGATGCGGCACAAACAAATGCACCGCAGAACAGCGAAAACAATGTTGGAAAACTTATCGAAACCCATATTTGGAGCTTTTACACAAGCATTCCTATAGAACAAGTAAACAAATTTAAAATAGGGCAAAGTGTAAATATTTATTTTGATGAAGTTGGAACAGATTCTTATAAAGCCGAGGTTGTAAGCATAGAGGAAGATGAGAATGCATCACTTGCAAAAATAGTTTTGCAAAGCAATCTTATAAATTCCGATGTGCTTTCAATAGAACATACAAATGCGCGGATTGAATTCACACAAGTTAGCGGCCTTCGTATAGATAAAAACGCTATAAGGGTAAAAGATGCTGTCGATGGGATATATGTTTTAAGGGGAAATATAGTGAGATTTTGCAATGTAAATATTATTTTTGAAGATGAAAATTACTATATAGCCTCTACTAATTATGTAAATGGAGAAAATGAAATTCGCCTTTTTGACGAGGCGATTGTCGGTGGAATGGATTTATACGATGGAAAATTGCTCTAGTTATGAATTTTTATGTAAAATATTATCAGTTTTATTGACATTTGAACAAAAAAAAAGCATAATAGATACTAAGAATATATTTAATATTGTTTAAAATTATACTGAATGTAAAATTATAGAAAAAATAAGGTTAATTTTTGAAAGTGAGGAATTTAAATGGGACTTTTAGATAAAATGAAAGGTAATTTTTCAGACATTATGGGAATGGGCCATAACGAGGATGATGAAATGGAGAATTCGGGAATGATTGATTACACTCAAGAATTTGGTGAATATGATATGGATTATGAAAACGATAACGATTATTCAAACGAAAGCACAAACGCACGTGAGCCACAAAGCACAAGTGCTTCAAATTGGGCAGGCAAAATGCAAATGGTTATAAAAGTGCCTAAAACTTTTGATGAATCTTCTGAAATTGCAGATCATATCAAAGGCAGACGCATAGTTGGTTTAAATTTAAGAAATGCCGACAAAGATACAGCAAGGCGAATGATAGATTTTATTTCGGGAACAGCATATGCTACAAGAAGTAAAATTATGCGTGTCGATGTTGACGCATTTATAATTGTGCCTGAAAACGTTGAAATAGACGACGATGCACCGGAAGGTTTTTTCCGCAATGGAGTAGTGATTAAAGAGTGAGAGGCTTTATCCCTGTGCAAAATGACAGCGAGCGCTTAATTTGCAAAAAGGCTGAAAATGCCGCACTCGCCGCTTTAAAAAGTGATAGAGTTTATACAATGCCTTATATGAATGAGCGAGAACAAGAGCTTTGTGTAAGTGCATTAAACAAATTAAAATGCAATACATATGTTTTTTATGGTGGGTTTGATAATGCTATAAGAAAAATGCTTGCTGTCGGCAAAAAAACACCGGATGTAAGCGAGTTTGACTGTATCGTGCTTGCGATAGAGGCCAAATTCAGCGCAAATAAACTGACACATAGGGATTATTTAGGCTCTATAATGTCGCTTAATATCACAAGGGATTTTATTGGTGATATTATTGTTAATGAAAATGGTGCAATTGTCTTTACAAACAGCAAATTTGCACATATTATTTGTGATGAACTAACACAGGTGAAAAACACAAATGTGAATGTGAAAATTGCAGAAGATAATGATATGTCGCAAATTTTAAACGTGATTAACCCATGTGAAAAAACTGTTACAATTGCTTCATTACGCCTTGATGCAATAATTGCTGCAATGCTTAAAATAAGCAGAGGAAAAGCTGTGGATTTAGCAAAATCTAAGGCAATTATGGTAAATCATATTGTGGTAGATAGCCCCGGTTTTGAAATTCAAGAGGGTGATGTGTTTACCATTAAGGGTAAAGGCAAATTTAAATTACAAAATGTTGGAAATAAAAGTAAAAAAGATAGAATATTTGTATCTTATTTAGAATATTAAGCAGGAGGATATATATGCTGACAGTAAAAGATATTAATAAAGCGGAATTTGAAAAGGCAGTGAGGGGATATCGCCCTCAAGATGTAGATAATTTTTTGAACGAGGTTGCCGATACAATTTCTCAATTAAATAAACAATTGGAAGATGCTGTCAAAGAAAAGCAAGAACTTTTAGAAGAGCTTGAAAGCCAAAAGGAAATAGCAGACCAAAAATTATATACTCTTGCCGAAAAAATTGAGCAATATCGTGCAGATGAAGATAATTTAGGTGCGGCACTTTTAAGTGCACAAAGAATAAGCGAATCAGTTACAGCAAAAGCAAAAGATAGCGCACAAGATATTATTAATGATGCAAAGATAAAGGCTTCTAAAATATTAGAAGATGTAAAATCGGAATATGCAAGAGAGGAAAACCGCCTTGCAAAACTTAGGGCAGAGGTTGGTAAATTTAAAGCAGATGTGCTTTATTTGTATAAATTCCACATAGAGCAGTTGAATGCGCTGCCTGTAATGGAAAACGAGAAAAGCAAAGCACCCGTAGAGGAAAGCAAGACAATTGCTGTAGAACCGACTATCCAAGAAGAAAATGTTGAAGTGCAAACACAAGAAACAATTGAGGAAAGCGCTGTAATGGACGAAATTCCCACAATTGAGGAAAACGACGAGATAACAAAAACATTTGAAGAAAAACCGCAAGAATTGCAAGCTGAAAGCTTTGAGGATTATTTGGGTGTCGGTTTTGATGATGAATAAGGCGATAGCCAAATAAGGAGATTTTTTTGGGCACAATTTTTTTAATTATTATATTGATAGCGTTAGACCAAATTACAAAATATCTTGCAACAGCTTATTTAGAACCGGTAGGAACAGCACCCTTCATTGAAGGATTTATGGAATTTAGATATGTTTTAAATGACGGTGCGGCGTTCAGCATGTTTTCGGGCAACAGGTGGATGTTGATAGGCTTTACAAGCGTAGCTTTAGTACTCGTTGCACTGTATCTTATTATAAAAAAACCAAAGTTAAAACTTGAAAAAATTGCTTTAATTCTGATTTTAAGCGGTGGTATAGGTAATTTAATCGACAGAATTATATATGGTTATGTTGTGGATTTTTTTGCGACAACATTTATAAATTTTGCTGTATTTAATGTGGCGGATTGCTTTGTTGTAATAGGCAGTGGCCTTTTAATAATAAGCGTTATATCAGAAGAAATTAATACTTCTAAAGAAAAAACCAAAGCTGAAAAAACTGACAAAACAAATGAAGCTTTGGATGACAACATTGCAAAAGATAAAAGCGAAAATGATGAAGACATAGAAATAAGCCAAGAAACAGATTTAAACGATGATGATTAAGGTGCATAATGGGGCGAATTGAATTAATATCAAACGAGGATAAAACCCGTGTAGATACGTTTATTTCTAAAAGCGAAATTGGAATTACACGTGCTTTTGCGGCGCAAATTATCGAACAAGGCAATGTGCAATGCAATGGTAAAATTATTTCTAAAAGCTATAAGCTTAAAATGGGTGATGTTTTAATTGTAGATGTCCCCGAACCACAAGAATTAAACGTAGTAGCGCAAGATATACCTATAGATATCGTGTATGAAGATAGCGATATTATAATTATAAATAAAGCAAAAGGTATGGTTGTACACCCTGCTGCAGGCAATTATGAAGGCACACTTGTAAATGCTCTTATGCACCATTGCAAAGACAATTTATCGGCGATAAACGGCGTTTTGCGTCCGGGAATAGTGCATAGAATAGATAAAGATACAAGTGGGCTTATTGTGTGTGCAAAAAATAATAACGCACATAATTTTTTGGCAAAACAATTTGCCGATCACAGTATAAATAGGGAGTATCAAGCTGTTGTATATGGTACTTTTAAGGAAAAAAGTGGATTTGTAGAAGGAAATATTGCAAGGCATCCAATACATAGAAAACGTATGGCTTTGTGTGAAACTGGTGGAAAATATTCGTACACAGAATATGAAGTTATAAGCACTTATAACGGATTTAGCCATATAAGCGCAAAATTGAAAACAGGAAGAACCCATCAAATAAGGGTGCATTTGGCAAGCATTCATCACCCGCTTGCAGGCGATGAAGTTTACGGCCCTAAAAAAGTTATAAAAGGGCTTGATGGACAATGTTTGCATGCAAAAACACTGGGTTTTATCCACCCAAGTACTAATGAGTTTGTAAGTTTTGATAGCGAATTACCGCAATATTTCAATGCATATTTAAACAAAATAAGTAAATATTAAAACCATTTGATAAAAGCTTTATTAAATGGTTTTTATTGTTATTTAAACTCTCTTGACAAATATAATTTGAAATGTTATAATCATTTCAAATTGAACTGTGCACGTGCACAGCGATTTTCAGATTTGTGTTAAAATCCACATGCATAAACATTTATACGCTGAGGAGTACGAATGTGTCAATAACAATGAAAGAAATCGCCAATATAGTTGGCACAAGCAGAGGAACTGTTGACAGAGTATTTAACAATAGGGGAAATGTCAATAAGGAATTAGAGGAAAAAATACTTTCTGTTGCAAAAGAACATAATTATGTGCCGAACACAACGGCTAAATTATTGGTTGCATCACAAAAGAAAATTAAAATAGGCGTGATAATTAATTCTGTTGGAAATATGTTTTTTGATGATGTTTTAACGGGTATTGAAAAGGCCGAGCGTGAATGGAAAAACAATATTGAAATTACAACAAAACAGCTTAAAGGATATAATCCAGAGGATCAACTTAGTGCTATTTCACAATTGTGTGAACTTGGAATTGAGGCACTTGCAATAACACCGGTTGACGATGAAGCAGTGGCTTTAAAATTAAAAGAACTTATTGAAAATGGCATTGAGATAGCTTTTATTAATGCTGATATTGAAAATGTAAATAGGCTTGTAATGGTGGGTGCAAACAACATGCAAATAGGTAAAATTGCAGGAAATATTGCACTTTTACATTTAAATGATAAAAAAAACATTGCAATTGTAACAGGTTCATATAATAATAACAGTAATAAAAAACGTGTTGCAGGTTTTACACAAGTTGTAAAAGAGGGCAGTGAACATCAAATTGTAGATATTGTGGAAAACCATGATAATGACGATATGTCGTATAATATTGTGAAACAAATTTTAAAAGATAAAAGTATAGATTTGATTTATTTTTGTGCAGGCGGTATAATTGGTGGGTTAAAAGCACTTGAAGAAAATAAGCAAAATACAAAGGCAATCACTGTTGATATGAATCACAGAATAATGCATCACCTACAAAGTGGTTTAGTAATAGCCTCCATTATGCAAGACCCAAAAACACAAGGATATTTGCCAATTAAAGTTCTGGTAGAAAAAGTGATGTTTGGAAAACAACCCACAAAGACAAAAATACATACTGAAAATAAAATCATTATGAAATATTCTTATTGAAATTTAAAAAATGTACTTTAGTACATTTTTTTTAACAAGAACTGTGCACGAGCACAAAAAATGAAAAGTGTTCCGTTTTTTGCGAAAAACGGCTTAGGCTCTGCCTAAGAACCGCAATTTTTTGAAAAAAATTGAGTAAAACTTTAATCAGGATTAAATAGTATAAAAGTGCGATATCACTTATGTGAGCTATTAATGTATTACATTGAATTATACATGAAGTGTAATTTACAAAGTTACAATTAAAACAAGCTTAGAAATAAAGCTAAGTGTAATTCACAAATTTTGCAATTAGAGCAAACTTTAAACAAAACTATAGGAAGATAAGCAAGGTTAACATCCATCGCCCACTAGCAACATTAGAACAATGTAATCGTGAGCGTATGTCAATCTTATTGTTA
>CAYJGV010000037.1:0-21888 GCA_964369715.1 uncultured Bacteroides sp.
CCAACAAAACTAACCGCACTTAAATTTGTAAGTAGCAAAGAGCCTGCTATAACTTTGCCTGTTAAACTTCTACCGCCTAAAAAGTAGCCGTCGCTGGTAGATAATGTGTCGTTGCGTGTTTTAAAGTAGGTTATTAAACCTACAATGCCCGAGAAAATGACGAATGAAATAATAATGGTCGTGTTCATAATATCCTCCGTTTTTTATCTGTGAACACGTGTTCACGGATTTTATAATAATAAGCCCTTTTCAAGAGCTTATTTTAACAAAATTGTGCTATAAATATGCTATGCTTAGTTTGCACTGCAAAAATGCCAAACAGGAGTTAAACTATTTTTTTTACTGAAGTTTTTTCAATCAGTTTAGGTGCACAAAAAATGTGTTTTTCACTGACGGCATTGAGAAGTAAGTTTGCTGTGTTTTCGGCAATTTGTTTGAAAGAAACTTCAAAGGTTGTTGTATTAAAACCAAAAGTATTTGTGATATCTATATTGTCAAACCCAATAATTGAAATATCCTGTGGAATTCGCAGTTTTTTTTCAATTATTGCCTTTGAAGCGCCAAGTGCCATTATATCATTTGCGGCAAAAAAAGCACTGGGAGCGATGTTTTTCTTTAACAGTTTTTTTATTTCGCTATACGCAATATCTTCGCGATACATTCCATGAACAATTGTTATGTTAGAATCACTGCGCTCAGACATTGCTTTTAAGTAACCTTTTTCACGTTCGATAGAAGATAAGCGATAGTCTCCTGCAATAAATGCTATGTCTTTATGCCCGTTTTCTTGCAAATATTTAGTAGCTAAATAGCCGCCTAAGTAATTATCACTGTTAACAAGTTTTGCGTTGTTATCGTAGTCGTCTTCGGGTAAAAGCTGGTCAATCAAAACAACATTATAACCGCCATTTGCAATATTTTCAAGCTCTTTTGTAAGGTATGGAAAACCCACAAAAACCGCACCATATAGCAAACGGCTTTGTAAATGTTCGTGCATGTCATCAAAATCTGCCGGGTCTGTGATAATATCCACCATTGTTGAAAACCCTTGTTTTTTAAATGTTTCTATTAATTTTTTTAACAGCTCCATATTATAAGGAGAATTCGCACCGATTAATTCAGAAGGGCTGTTGGTTGAGTTTATATCTGCCATGTAAATGCCAATGATATTAGCGGTTTTGCCAACAAGCCCACGTGCAAATTGGTTTGGTTTATAACCATATTTATCAATTATTTTTAAAACGCGTTCTTTTGATTTAGGGTCAACATTACCGGTACCATTTATAACACGTGAAACAGTGCTGCGTGAAACATTGGCAAGTTTTGCAATTTTTGTTGTGTTGATTGACAAAACCTCCCTTAATCGCATTGTGAACACGTGTTCTCGACAATTTAATTATACACAAAAGTTTAAAAGAAGTCAATTAAGTTTTGTGTTAAAGTGACAATTTTGTGTATATGCATAATTTATATGTTAATAATTTGTTAAATTGCATAAAAGAAAGGAATGCAAGGGTTTTGTTGGAATATAAGTGAATTTTGAATTATGCTGTAAGTTTAATTTATACTTTTATAATACCTAAGCCTAATATTCTTTTCTGGGTTACAATGCATGGGAATACTTTAGCTGTTTTAAACAGAATATGCACACTTTAGTTATGCAATTAAACAAAAGATGCAATTTATATATAATTTTATTGACAATTGATAAGAAATTATATATAATTGCTACAAAGAGGTTAAACGTTTAATTATGAGAAAAGTAGGAATAAAAGATATTGCAAAACTAACAGGGGTTTCAATTGCGACGGTTTCTTATGTTATTAATAATAAAGAGAACCAAAGTATCTCGCAAGAAACGCGAAAAAAAGTACTTGATGCTGCTAAAGAATTAAATTATCATTCAAACAGTGCGGCTGTAAGCCTTAGAAAAGGATCAGTTGATATAATTGGTGTAGTACTAAATAAGCGACTTGAATATTTAAGGTTTGCTGAATTAGTACAAGTGCTTAGAACTATTTTTGGCGAAATGAATAAATCTATTTTGCTCATTAGCGATAAAAATGAAGAGAATCCGAAGTACCTCAGTTTTTATTATAAGCAAATTATTGACGGTATGATTTTTATAGATTCAAATGATATGGGGCTGTCAGAGGAAATACTGAATCAAATAAAAAAAGAGAGAATTCCTTTTGTGGCTGTAAATTGTAGCATAAAAGACAAAGAGATTTCATCGGTTGAAGTTGATTATGAGTATAGTGTTAAAAATGCAATTGATATTTTAATAAGAGAAAAAGCAAAAAAAATACATTTCATTTATCCCTCAGTCAATTCAATGCAAGAACATATTAGATTGCAAACATTTTTAAATTACACAAAAGAAAAAGCAGTTGATTTCGAGGTGCACGAATTGAAATTTAATTCATCTACTATAGGCAAATACGATAGAGGTGAAAAAATAAAAGAAAATGAATTAAACTTAATTAAAAGCACCAATATCGAGCAAGTGTGCAAAAAGATGTCAAATTTACCGGAAGATGATGCGATAATATGCCCTTGGAGCAATTTGTTGAAAATATTTTTATTTAACGATGAATACAAAGTTGAGCATAATACCATCATCACTTTAGATGATGATTCTTCAAGGTATAAATATAAAGGCAAAATTTTCAGGGCGAAAATTCCAAACTTAAAAACAGGCGAAGTAGCCGCGCAAATTTTAACAAAATTGCTTGAAAATAAAGAAGCTATTGCAAAAGAAATAATTAAACCAGATGATATTAAAAGTGTAGACTGCTAATTTTAAAGGTTAGAATACTTAACAAAAAGTGAAAGTTTGCACACTACTTAAACGTTTAACTAACGCGTGAAAAGCTATTTTTATTGCACAAAGTTTTTCGTTTTTTGTTGTTGAGTTTTACCAATGCATGATACAAAGCAGACAATATATTTTTTATGGAGGTATGGTTTTTTGCAATTACTTAAACGTTTAAGCGATACGATTTTTATAGTTTTACACTATTTAATGAATAACATAGAAAAGGAGTAAATATGAAAGCAATAATGGTAATGTATGATTCTTTGAATCGTAATATGCTAGAACCTTATGGTTGCGACTGGATTAAAACGCCTAACTTTGATAGGCTTGCGCAAAAAAGTGTAAGGTTTGATCAAAACTATGTGGGAAGTATGCCGTGCATGCCTGCAAGGAGAGAATTGCATACAGGGAGGTATAATTTTTTGCATAGAGATTGGAGCCCTATTGAACCGTTTGATGACTCTATGCCGGAAATTTTAAAGTACTCAGGTGTTCACACTCATTTAGTGACAGATCATCAACATTATTGGGAAGATGGCGGAGCCACATATCACAATCGTTACTCTACATATGAATTTGTAAGAGGACAAGAGGGCGATGCATGGAAGGCCGATTTATGCCGTGAATACTCTTTTGAAACGGGATTTAATGGAGCCATGCCAAAAGTGTCAGACCCCAAAATGAAACATACATTTCTTGGCATGAAGATTAACGATCAAGTTAACCGTGATTACATGAATACGCAAGACAGCATGTCTCAAGCAAAAACCTTTGAATATGGGCTTGAGTTTTTAGAAAAAAATCATAAGGCAGATAATTGGTTTTTGCAGATTGAAACTTTTGACCCACACGAACCTTTCTTTACGCTTGAAAAATTTAAAAAATTGTTTCCCCATGAATATAACGGATTAATTGCAGATTGGCCACCGTATGCACCATGCACAGAAGATGAGCAAACAGTAAACCATGTAAGGTTTGAATATGCAGCTCTTTTGTGTATGTGCGATCATTATTTGGGAAAAGTGCTTGATTTTATGGATGAGCATGATATGTGGAAAGACACAATGCTTATTGTTAATACAGACCATGGTTATTTATTGGGCGAACATGGCTGGTGGAGTAAAACTGTAATGCCTGTGTATGAGGAAATTGCGCATACACCGCTGTTTATTTACGACCCGAAAAGCAAAGTTCAGGGTGAAAGTAGGCAGCATTTAAGCCAAACGATTGATTTGCCTGTAACGTTATTAAGTCATTTTGGTGTAGACGTTCCAAAAGATATGCAAGGCAAAGATTTGAGGACAGTAATCAGTGAAGATGTGCCTGTTAGAGAGTACTGCTTATATGGTTTCCATGGAATGCATGTTAATATAACAGATGGAAAACATAGCTATATGAAAGCGCCTATTTCATACGATAATAAGCCGTTATACAACTATACTTTAATGCCGTGCCATATGAGGAATATGTTTTCTCCAAATGAACTGCAAAATATTGAAATAGTTGATGGGTTCACATTTACAAAAGGTTGCAAGCTTATGAAACTTGATGTTCTGGGCGCAGGGCTTAGCAATGCGTGTAATTATGGAACTAAATTGTACGACTTAACTGTTGACCCACATGAAACAAACGAAATTACCGATGATGTGATTGAGGCTAAAATGCTTAGAGCTTTAATAGAAGAAATGATAAAAAATGACAGCCCGAAAGAGCAATTTGCTAGGCTTGGCATCACGGACGACAGTTCTCAAATAGACGAGGAATATATAAAAGCATTAAGAGCAAAAGAAATTGATAGCACATCACCATCAATACTTTGTGATTATGAATGGAACAAACCGAGTAAAAACATGTTTAATGCTATACTCACTATGTTGCCACCAAATACAAAAGATATGTTTGTAAACGGTTTTGTGAAATTCATATCAGAATCTGCAGCAGATAAAAAAATAAACGAAAACCTGATTTTTACATTTGTTTCGGTAGCTATACCAAAAGAAATGCAAGATATGGCAAAATACTTTTTATCAATTAGCGCAAGAATAAATTAATATATGAGGAGAAAAATCATGAACAGTAACTATCAAAGAGCAAGTAAATTAGATATCTTTAAGTATTCATTCGGAGGAGTAGGAAGCAATATCGCATTTATGGCAGTAATGGGATATTTAACTTATTTTTACACAGATATTTTTGGTATTCCTATTGCCGCTACTGCATCGCTTATGCTTATAGCAAGGCTAATTGACGCAGTGACAGACCCATTGATGGGGATGTTATCAGATCAAACAAAAACAAAACTTGGTAAATTCAGGCCTTATATAATTTTTGGTGCACCACTTTTGGGGCTTTCTATGGTATTGCTTTTCACAGCACCGGAGTTATCAGATACAGGAAAACTTGTATATGCTTATATAACATACATCGGTTATTCTTTAGCATCAACTATTGTTAACATTCCTTATCATTCACTTACACCGGTTATGAGTCAAGACCCTGACCAAAGAACAACAATAGCTGTTTCTAAGCAAATGATGGCGCTTCCCGCTGTATTATTTGTTCAAGTTTTAACACTTCCAATAGTAGGTGCATTTGGCAATGATGCAAATGCATGGACAATGTATGCTGTTATTAGCGCTGTTTTAATGACACTTTCATTTTGGCTTTGCGCAGCAGGTGCTAAAAAAAGCGATAATAAAGACACAGTTTTAAAGAAAACTGAAAAAATACCTTTTAAAACACAAATGCAAACAATTTATAAAAATAAACCATTGATAATGCTTTTAATTGCTTTTGGTACAGATTTAATAGCTTCTTCCATGGCGCAAGGCGTAAATATGTATTACTTTTTATATGTAATCGGGGATACATCTTTAATACCTATTATTGGTATGGCAGCTTTATTACCACCACTAATTGTAATGCCGTTTTTGCCTAAATTATCTAGAATTTTTGGTAAGAAAAAATTATTTGTAATTTCAAATGTTTTAGCATGTGCACCACTTTCCTTTTTACTTATAACAGGTATAACCGACCCTCAAATTGTTATGATTACATTAATCATAAGCACAATTTTTGCTTCAATTCCGGGCACAATGGGCTGGGCGATGCTACCCGATTGTGTTGAATATGCACAATGGAAAACAGGCATTAGAGCAGAGGGAACAGTATCCTCAACGCTTACTTTTGTAAATAAACTTGGCATGGCAATAGGCGGCTCTTTAGTAGGTATTGTATTGGCTTCAGTAGGTTATGTTGCAAATGCAGCTCAAGCACCGGAAGTTTTAGATGCCATAGTATTACTTAAATTCCTAGGGCCAATTTTAGGATATGTTTGCTCACTTATAGCTATGTTCTTCTATGAAATCAACAATGAATTCTACAAAAAAATATCTGATGAAATCAAAGAAAGAAACAATAAGAATACCAATATATAAATAGAATATAAGTGATTAAGATAAGAAAAAGCAGTAGCACAAAAAATTATATTAGCGATTTTTCAAAACTATTTGTGTTGCATACAGAATGGAGATTTTTATGAACCTTATAAAAAAATATAAAGAAAAAGCAACAGAGCTTGTAAAACAGATGACACTTGAAGAAAAAGCTTCGTTTTGCAGTGGTGAAAGCTTTTGGTACACAAAATCGTGCGAGCGCCTTGGCATAAAACACATGATGTTGACAGATGGCCCACACGGACTTAGAAAACAAGCGGCATCGGCAGACCACTTAGGAATAAATCAGTCAATACCTGCAACTTGTTTTCCTACGGCGTCGGCAGTTGCATCTTCCTTTGATGACAAACTATTGTTTGAAATGGGAGAGGCACTGGGTGAAGAGTGCTTAGAAAATGAAGTGTCTGTATTATTGGGGCCTGGCATTAATATAAAAAGAAACCCATTGTGTGGTAGAAATTTTGAATATTTTTCAGAAGATCCATATTTAACAGGGAAATTGGGAAAAAGTTTTGTGGATGGAGTTCAAAGTAAAAACATCGGTGTATCAGTAAAACATTATTTGGCGAATAATCAAGAGAAGGCAAGGCTTGTAAGTGACAGCGTAATAGACGAGCGCGCTTTAAACGAAATATATTTGCCGGGATTTGAGGAAGTTGTAAAAAAATCAAACCCTGCTACTATGATGTGTTCGTATAACAAAATAAACGGAACTTATGCAAGTGAAAACCATCACTATATGACAGAAGTTTTACGAGAAAAATGGGGTTTTGACGGCCTTGTTGTAACTGACTGGGGAGCAATTTGTGACAGAGTGACCGGTGTTAAGGCCGGTATAGATCTCGAGATGCCATCATCCGGCGGCAGAAATGATGCAAAAATAGTTAAAGCGGTTTTAGATGGAACTTTAGATGAAAAAATGGTAGAAGCGTGTGCTGTAAATGTCGTGGCACTTATTTTGGCAACAACTAATAATCAAAAAATAAATTTTGATCGAGATGCACATAACAACCTTGCAAGAAAAATTGCGAGAGAAAGCGCAGTGCTTTTACAAAACAACGGGATTTTACCTCTTGATAAATCAAAAAAATTAGCTGTTGTGGGGCTTTTTGCTAAAACTCCACGATATCAAGGTGCAGGTAGCAGCAAAATAAATCCTACTAAAATAACTTCATTATGTGATGAACTTGATGCGCAAGATATGGCTTATACTTATGCGAGTGGGTACAGTGAAAAAGATGAAGTCGATTATGATTTAATTAAAGAAGCAGTAGATGTTGCAAAGGGAGCCGAAAATGTAATTTGTGCGCTTGGATTACCTGATGGTTATGAATCTGAAGGATTTGACAGAGCCCATATGAAAATGCCGGAAAGTTATTCTAAACTGATAGAAGAAATTTCAAAAGTAAACCCTAATATTGTTGTTGTCTTGCATTTAGGTAGCCCTATTGAAACTGAATGGAAAAAAGATGTAGCCGCAGTGCTTAATATGTATCTTGGAGGGCAAAATGTAGGTGGAGCAACATATGATTTGCTTTTTGGTGATTATTCTCCGTGTGGCAGATTAGCTGAAACATTCCCGTTGTCATACAGCGATGTTGCAACAAGCGACTATTATGGCAAAGATAATAAAGTAGCTGCATATAACGAGAGTATTTATGTTGGGTATCGATATTATGACACATTTGATGTTGATGTTGCGTTTCCGTTTGGATATGGCTTAAGCTATACTAATTTTGAGTATAGTAATATTCAAGTTGAAGAAAATACAGTTAAAGTAGATGTAACAAACATAGGCGATATTACGGCAAAAGAAGTAGTTCAGCTTTATATTCAGCCGGGAGATTCTAAAATTTACAAAGCAAAGAAAGAACTTAAAGCTTACACTAAAATTGAACTAGAGCCCAATGAAACAAAAACTGTGTCCTTCGAGCTTGATGATAGAAGCTTTGCTTTTTATAATGTCAGCGAAAATGAATGGACAGTAGAAAACGGCAAATATTCAATTTTGATCGGAAAGAATGTTAAAGACATTCTTCTCTCAGCAGAAATTTTGATAGATGGAAGAAAAGAAATTGCAATTCCATGCTATAAAGAATCTGCACCATCTTATTATAATAAAACAAACGATATGTTTAGTGATGACGAGTTCGAAGTTGTTTTAGGTGGAAAAATACCTGTGTATGAAGTTGGAAAGCCGTTTGATTTGTCCCATACATTAGGTGATATATCCATTACAGCGACGGGTAAAAATTTAAAAGAACAAATAAAAAATCAATTATCACAAAATTTACAAGGCGATATACTTGATATGTTTTTAGCAATGCTAGAGGATATGCCATTGCGCTCATTACCAATGATTGGTGGAGATGCCCTTAATGACCAAGTGCTGGAAGGTGTTTTGCAAGCAGCTAATGCAGAATAAAAAATATTTTTGGTGCTATTGTTGTATGCAAATCAAGTGATTTAGCAATTAATTAGGGCTTGATGTTTATGTCTAGCAGATGTCAAGCTCTTACATTTTGATTTAACTATATATTATTTTAAAATGTAGTTTGATGTAATTAAGGCGCAATTGAGCTTGACAATGTATTAATGCTCTGAAAAAAATAAGTGTGCATTAAAGATTATTGGCTCTTTGTCAATAGTTGGGGTGAACCCGAAAAAAGAAGAATTGCAATCAGTGGCATTAATCCACCATTTATATTTGCTATGATGGCAATAAAGGTTTGTTAAAACGCAACGATATGTGCTCTAGCACATATCGTTGCGTTTTTTTGAAAACCTAGCACATGTAGACTAAGGGTTGAATGTGAATAATGCACAAATTAATAGCTTTATTATTGTGTGTATATGTCAATAAATTTCATTTTTGCAGGTGGGTTTGTTTTTCGTTGACAATACAATTTGTGCTGTGATATACTAAGCACACAGCAAAAAAACAAATAAAACTTTAAATACAGCAGACAATGAGGTCGCTTAAAAAGCACCTTGTGTCTGCTGTTTTTTTATACGCTTTTGCCTATAGTATAAACAAAAGATGCACACAAAAAAAGCAAAATGCAAGAAGGGGGCACATAAATGTCTACATCTATAATAAAAAGTGATGTTGAAATAATGCTAAAAGATATTGGCATGGTATATAAAAGCGAGGACAGCGAAGTTACAGCCTTAACTAAAGTGAGCATGGACATACATAAGGGCGAGTTTATCTCTTTGCTAGGTCCATCTGGCTGTGGCAAAACAACGTTACTTCGCATAATTGCAGACTTATTGCAACCAACTATGGGAGAGATAACAGTAGGCGATGAGAGCCCAAAAGAGGCAAGGTTAAAACAGCGTTACGGTATTGTTTTTCAAAGCGCAGTACTTTACGATTGGCGCACTGTTAAGAAAAACGTTATGTTGCCGCTTGAAGTTATGAAAATACCAAAAGAGCAGCGCGAGAAAAAGGCAATGCAAATGTTGGAACTTGTAGGGCTAACAAAATTTGCAAACAGCTACCCGTCAGAGCTTTCGGGCGGAATGCAGCAAAGGGTGGGCATAGCAAGGGCACTTGCAATAAAGCCGGAGATACTTTTAATGGATGAACCATTCTCTGCGCTCGATGAATTTACAAGAGAAAAATTGCACGACGATTTACTTAGAATTTGGCGCAAGACAAACAAGACAATTGTGTTTGTAACGCACAATATAGCAGAATCGGTTTTTCTGTCAGACAGAATTTGTGTGCTCTCGCCTCATCCGGGCAGGCTCTCTGCAATAATTGATGTAGACTTGCCAAGACCCAGAACACAGGAGATGAAAAACACAAAAGAGTTTACAGATCTTGTGGCAAAAGTGCGAAACAGTTTTGAGGGTGTTTAATACTATTAATCCAGCTATCTAGCTTTGCGCAGAGAGGAACATATCTATATGGGACGATTAAAAAAAATAACAACATCAAAAGTGTTTGTAACGTTAATTTGGGTTATGGCTTTAGTAATTATTTGGGAGCTGTGCGCCGCGGTTGTTGCCGAGACTAAAAGAACACCTGAAAATGTACTGCCAAGCTTAGTAGGCATAGCACAATCTGTGATAAGCACAGACAAAATAAACGGCACACAAACAGCGGTGCAAATGGTGCTTGAAAACGCAGGCGCAACGCTGTCACGTGCAGGGATAGGCTTTATAGTTGGCTCTTTACTTGGTTTTTTGCTTGCTTTAATTATGAATTTAAGCAAAATTGCAGATAAAATTGCCGCGCCGTACTTAATGCTAATACAAATGATACCAATACTGGGGCTTGCGCCAATTGTAAACGCAATAACAGGCGATATATCGCAAAGCAGAATAGTAATTGCGGCAATTTTAACATTTTACCCCGTTGCGGCAAACACACTTGCCGGTTTTAAAGCGGTGGAAACTTCAAAGCGAGAACTAATGTTTTCATACGCTGCAACAAAGCCACAGCTTTACATTAAAACAATGATACCTGCCTGCTTGCCATATTTTTTTACCGGGCTAAAAATAGCCGCACCAATGGCAATTACAGCGTCAATTCTTGTAGACACATTGCAAGGCGGCATAG
Source organism: uncultured Bacteroides sp. (assembly GCA_964369715.1). Lineage (GTDB taxonomy): Bacteria > Bacillota > Clostridia > Oscillospirales > Ruminococcaceae > Ruthenibacterium. Next base: position 10,844 of record CAYJGV010000037.1, read on the forward strand.
GCCTTGGCTGTTTATTATCACAATCGCTAAAAGGTGCAATGACAAGATATGTGTTTTGGCAAATTGTATTTTTCAGTGCATTTATCGGGATAATGAGCTTTAACCTAATAGGTTTGTTGCAAAAAATTGTAACGGGCAAACGGAGCATTAAAAGGGGGAAGATGAATGAAGCTAAATAAAGACAGACTTCAAACAATTCTCTTGCCTATAGCGCTTGCCGTAATTATTACAATAATGTGGCAAACAGAGGTGTTGCATATTATTTTAAATACAGATGTATACATCTTACCACTGCCTACAAGAATACTTACAATCATTTCAGAAAATGTTGAAATTATTATGTGGAACGTTGGCTCAACAGTAAGCGTGGCAATACCGGGGCTTATATTTGGCTCTTTGCTAGGGTATTTATTGGCAATTATTGCAACAAGGTTTAAAACTTATGGCATGGGTGGGCTAACAATAGTATCGGCATTTAACGCAGTGCCAATTGTGGCACTTGCCCCTGTAATTGCAAACTGGACAAAGGACGTAAGCCCCGATGCACCTGTGAGGAGCATGGTTGCAAAAATTATAGTTGTAACAATAATGTGCACGGCATCAATGAGCGTAAACGCTTACAGAGGCTTAAACGAACTGAAGCCGTTTTCGCAAGATTTAATGAAATCACTTGCATGCACAGAAAAAACAATATTTTTTAAACTTCGTATACCGAACAGCATACCGTATATTTTTATAGCACTAAGGGTTAGCGTGCCTGCCAGTGTAATAAGCACACTTGTTGCAGAATATTTTGCAGAATACATAACAGGTGTGGGCAGGCAAATTAGAGAGGGCATTCTTATAGCGCAGTATGCCACTGCGTGGAGTTACATTGTGGTAGCCTGCCTACTGGGAATAGTAATGTATATTGCATTACTAATAGCGGAGGGCATTTGCCTAAAAAACCGCAAAAATTAAGAGGAGAAAAGAAAGGTGAACAACATGAAAAAGAAGAGAATTTTAGCACTACTTGTAGCGGCACTATTGACAATGAGTTTTGTCGCTTGCACAGGCGCACCGCCTGCAGAAGAAAGCGCAGAACCTACACAAGAGCAAACAACAGAAACAACAGGAGAAGAAGCTGAAGAAACAACAGCCGAAATGACAAATGAAGAGCGCATTATTGCCGCCGCCGCAGAGGGCAAAGTTGGCAACTGGGGGCTTGGCAATGAGTATGAAATTATGGCTCTGCTTTCAAAATACGGCCAGCCGACAGATTATTTATCGCAAAACTTTGACATGGATGGCTTTGACGATGACAGCATTACACTTGCCTCTGCGATGACATATAACGAGCTTGGCCTTGTTGTAAACGACTATGAAGGCGGTTACGCTTACGGCGACACAGTAGGATACATCGACATGAACGACGAGGGCGTTGCAATGCTTGAAGATAATATCTTCACAACAAAAAGCTTTGCCGAGGAGAACCCAAACACTGTTAAAGCGTTTGTAAGTGCATCTTTAAAAGGCTGGCAATATGCCTGTGAAAACCCCGAAGAGGCAGCACAAATAGTATATGAGGCAGGCTCTTCTGTATCATCAGAACACCAAGCTTATATGGCAACAGAAGTTGCAAAACTTGTGCAGACAGATACAAGCGGCAACGCTGTTACAGATTATGGCGTAATGGATGAAGCGGCAATGCAACAAACACTGGAACTTGCACAGCAATACATTACACTTGCAGACAGCACAGCGGCAGACGCACTTGCGGCAATGACACTTGATGATATACGTGATACATCTTTTGTGGGCGCAACAGATATTGGCACACCTGAAAAAACAGACGTGTCAATTCAACTAAAATGGCTACCGCAAAGCCAATTTATGGGATACTATGTTGCACAAGCACTTGGTTACTATGAAGAAGTTGGTTTAAACGTGACTATTATACCCGGTGGTGGTGACATTGGCGAAACAACAGCAGTTAATAATGGCACGGTGGACTTTGGTGTAACATGGGTGTCTAACCTAATTGCAGCAAATGCAGGCGGTATGGACTTGCTACAAGTAGCACAAGTTTATCAACGTTCAGGCATCGTGTTAGTATACAAAAAATAAGCTTTTTAAAGTGGTAACTGTGGCAAAAAATGTCGCAGTTACCACACAAAGTTTTTGTTTTTATAGATGCTGAACAACTTAGCGTTATAATTAATTTGTTTTATTACAAAGTCAATTGCATAACAAAATATGGCGGAGGATATATTTATGGATACAATTATAAAAAACGGCACAATTTGCAACGCAAGCGGAATGTTCTGCGCAGATATAGGAATAAAAGATGGCAAAATTGCCGCTATTGCAAGCGAGGTTGACACAGAGGGTTGTAATGACATTATTGATGCAAAAGGCAAGCTTGTATTACCCGGTGCAATAGATGCACACACACATCTTGCAATGCCTTTTGGCGGCACAATATCCTCCGATGATTATTACACAGGAACAGTTGCGGCGGCATGTGGCGGTACAACAACTGTTTTTGATTTTGTCTTGCAAGACTACAATGAGGGCATGGTGGATGCCATAAAAAGGCGCGATGCACTTTGCAATGGCAATGCGGTTGTAGATTATTCTTACCATGTTGCAGTAAAAGATATTAAAGACGGGCTTTTAGACACAATAGAAGATGCGGTGAAGTTTGGTGTTCCGTCGTTTAAAGTTTTTATGGTGTATGATTTTGGCGTTAGCGACGGTGTGTTTTACAAAGTTTTGCGCAAAGCAAACGAGTGCGGCGCACTGATTGCAGTACATGCCGAGAACAACGAGCTTGTAAAAACTTTAACCGAAGAATACCTCTCACAAGGTAAAACTTCTGCTTGGTACCACTATAAATCTCGCCCTGAATTTGTAGAGAGCGAGGCAGACCACAGGGCAATTGAGCTTGCAAAAGCGGCAAATGCACCACTTTACATAGTGCACCTTGCCTGTGAGGGTGGCGTAAAAGAAATTACAGCGGCAAAAGATAGCGGACAAATTGTGTATGCCGAAACATGCCCGCAATACCTTGAATTTACAAACGAAGTTTATAAAAGAGATGACGGAATAAACTTTGTGTGCTCACCGCCTATAAAAGGGCAAGAGAGCAAAGATGCACTGTGGGCGGCAATTAACCGTGGCGATATTGACACTGTTGCAACAGACCACTGCCCGTTTAACTCTTTTGAAAAAGAGTGGGGAAGACAAGATTTTACAAAAATACCAAACGGCTGTGCCGGCATTGAAAACATGTACCCGTACATGTTAAGCGCGGCAAACACAGGTAAAATTACATTTGAAAAGGCAGTGGAGCTATGCTGTGCAAACCCTGCTAAAATTTTTGGCTGTGGGCAAAAGGGTTCAATATGCGTGGGCAAAGATGCAGACATTGTAATTTACGATAAAGACAAAAAAGTAATTATTACAAATGACATAATGCACTCTAATTGTGATCACACAATTTGGGAGGGCGTAAAGCTAAATGGCTATCCTGTAAAAACTTTTTCAAGGGGCAAGCTTGTGTATGACAGCGGTGAGTTTGTGGGCGAAAAAGGACACGGTGAATTTGTAAAATGCAGCCTTAAATAGCGCTTTGTGTTTCAAAACATCGGCAAATAACGGCGAATGGCGAATATTGCATAGTTGAGGAGATTAAGATGAGCAAGTATATAAATTTAGTAAGAGAGCTTGAAGTAGCACGGTGCCTTTTATGCACAGATGCCGCTTGCACAAAAGCCTGTATTAAGAAAAAAGATCCTGCTAAAGCTTTATTATCGCTTAAATTTAAAAATGAAAATGCGGCGGCAAGCGAGATTAACTGCGACACCTGCACAGGTTGCAGTGCCCCATGTGAAGACGCCTGTGTGCACTATGATAAGCCTATACGTATAAAGAAAATTGCCGAAAGTCTGGAGCCAAGAGAATTAAAAAAATCTGATTTAACAATCGAATTTTGTGGTGTAAAGTGCGAAAACCCTTTTTTTCTATCATCATCTGTAGTGGCAAGTGGCTACGACATGTGCGCAAAAGCTTTAAATATGGGTTGGGCAGGCATTGTGTATAAAACAATTGGCTTTTATACGCCAAAAGAGGTTAGCCCTCGCTTTAGTGCGACAAGTGATGTAACAAGGAGTTTTATGGGATTTAAGAATTTAGAGCAAATTTCAGAAAACTCACTTGAATATGATCTTGATGTTATAAAAAGGTTGAAAAAAGACTTTCCGAATAAAATTATAGTGTCCTCTATAATGGGACAAGATGAAGATGAGTGGACAAAACTTGCACAACTTTCACAGCAGGCAGGATGCGATATGATAGAGTGCAATTTTTCCTGCCCACACATGTCAGCCGATGGGCTTGGCTCTGACGTTGGGCAAAATCCAGAGCTTGTTGCAAAATACACAAAGGCAACTTTAAAGGGCACTTCACTTCCTGTAATCGCAAAAATGACACCGAATTTAGGAAATATTGAAGTGCCGGCGATAGCTGCAATTAATGCCGGAGCAAATGCACTTGCGGCAATTAACACAGTGAAAAGTATAAGTGCAGTTAAAATTAACAGCCTTGTTAGCACACCTGATGTAGATGGTAAATCAGCGGTATCAGGATATTCAGGAAGATCAATAAAACCAATTGCATTGCGCTTTATTGCTGATATGGCTAGTTATTCAGAACTTGCGAATATACCAATAAGTGGAATGGGTGGTATTGAGAATTTTCAAGATGCAATAGAATTTATAAGCCTTGGATGTTCCAATGTGCAAATAACAACAGCTGTAATGGAGTATGGATATAGAATTATAGACGATTTAAAATCAGGACTTAGAAACTACATGGCTGAAAACAATATTGATAATTTAAACGAGCTTGTAGGCAAGGCGTTAAGCAATATTTGCAGCGCAGATAACCTTGATAGAAATAGTGTTGTATACCCAAAATTTGATAAAGAAAAATGCAGAAATTGCAAAAGGTGCTATGTGTCTTGCTATGATGCCGGACATCAAGCGATAGAAATAAACGAGAGCAATAGCACTATTAAATTAAACGCAAAAAAATGTGTGGGGTGCCATTTGTGTAAACTTGTTTGCCCTGTAAACGCAATAGGAAAAAGCAAAAGAGTGGTGATTTAATGTCTATAAGCTTAAAACGGCTTTGTGTAAAAGCAGACAATAAATACGGTTTAAAATTAGTTGCGGGTAAAAATGGCATTGAAGCGGTTGTGCGGTGGGTGCATATGGTGGAAGATGTAGAAGTGCCGGAGTTTTTACATGGCAACGAGCTTGTTTTCACAACAGGCATTGCAAACCATAAAGACGACTGGCTACTTAATTTTGTTAAAAATTTAATAGACAAGAACTCTGCAGGTTTAATAATAAACATTGGGCCGTATATTAAAGATGTGCCACAACAGGTAATTTATTGCTGCAACCAAAATAATTTTCCTCTTTTTACAGTGCCGTGGGAAACACGTCTGATAGACATGACATATGAATTTTGCCGTATAATTATAGGCAACGAAAAGCAGGAGCAAAGTGTTACAGATGCATTTAAAAATTTAATCCAAAACCCTGAAAACAAAGAGGGATACACAGCATCATTGAAAAAATACGGCTTTCGGGATTATTCATCTTACAGTGTAATTTCAATTAAGTTTTTAAAAGATGATATAAACATAAGCGCTAGCCTATTTAAAGAAAAACGACTTGCTATATTAAATATAACAAAACTAAACAATTTGCCGCGAGGTGTGTTTTTTTACGATAAAGCGCTGGTAATTGTGTACCAAAACATTGATGACAAAGACATAACTGCTTTTGGAAAATCACTAACAGAATATATAAAAACCTTTGAAAACACAAAAGTGTGTATGGGTATATCCGACAGTGCAATTGGCTATGAGAGCATTGCACAAAGCTATTGTCAAAGTAAATCTACATTGCATTTGGCACATGTTAATGGCAAGATGTTGCTTGCATATAACGATATAGGTGTGTATAAATTGCTTTACAACACAAAAGATATAGGTGTTTTAAAAGCATTTTGTGCCGATGTTTTAGGCAAGTTAATAAAATACGACAGCAAAAATGAAACAGACTATTGCAGTGTTTTGTGTGAATATTTAAAGAAAAATGGCAGTATAAAAGAACTGTCTGAACAGACGAGCACACATCGCAACACATTGAATTATAAAATAAAAAAGGCAAAAGAAATTCTTGGCATCGAACTTAATTATGACAATATAACGAATATATCGCTCGCTTTTGCCATATTAGATATATTGAAAAGGAAGTAGGAACAGCAATGGATAAATTAGCAGTTAAGGAAAACCACACAAAGTATAATATGCAATCTTGGTCACGTCAAAAAGGGCTAAACCCAATTGCAATTGAGCGTGCAGAGGGCATTTACATGTATGACACAGACGGCAACAGATACACCGATATGTCCTCTCAACTTGTAAACTTAAACGTAGGACACGGCAACAAATTTATTACAGATGCAATTAAAGAGCAAGCAGATAAACTTTGCTACATTAGCCCGGCATACGGCAGCGATGTGCGTGGAGAACTTGCAAAAACAATAGTAGAGATGATGCCTGATAATATGGGTAAAGTGTTTTTTACCAATGGTGGCGCAGATGCCAATGAAAATGCTATAAAAATGGCGAGAATGTTCACGGGCAGGCATAAAATTTTTTCAAGGTATCGTAGTTATCATGGTTCTACTTACGGTGCGGGAAACCTAACAGGCGAGCCGCGTGGCTATACTTTGCAACCAAGTATGTCGGGTTTTGTAAAGTTTACAGACCCATATGTTTACAGGGAGATTATCCCATTTGAAACAGAGGAAAAAGCGGCTGAATTCTACGTTGCAAAATTGCGCGAGCAAGTTATATACGAGGGTGCAAATAACGTAGCGGCAATAGTGTTGGAAACTATTACAGGCTCTAACGGAATAATAATACCTCCAAATGGCTACATGCAAGGTGTAAGGAATATATGCGATGAGTTTGGCATAATGATGGTTTGCGATGAAGTTATGACCGGTTTTGGTAGAACAGGCACAATGTTTGGCTTTGAGAACTTTGGCATTAGGCCCGACATGGTTGTATTTGCAAAAGGTGTTACGTGTGGTTATGTACAGCTTGGCGGTGTGTGTGTAAGTAAGAAAATAGCTGAATATTTCGATGATAATTTCTTATCTTGTGGGCTTACATATAGTGGGCACCCTCTTGCGTGTGCCACGGGGCTTGCCTGCATAAAGTACTACAAAGAAAACAATATTTTGCAAAATGTAAACGAGGTAGGCAAGGTGCTGGGCGAGGAGCTTGAAAAGCTTAAAACGGCACATCCTTGTGTGGGCGATGTCAGATACATAGGGCTTTTCAGTGCAATAGAACTTGTTAAAGATAAAAAAACAAAAGAGGCACTTGTACCATACGGCAAAGACCCTGAGGGCACTATGCCAAAAATAAACGGCATGTTAAAGGCAAAAGGCTTTATGACATACACACACGAAAACATGATTTTAATTTGTCCACCACTGATTATAACAGTGGAGCAATTATGTGAAGAAATGGTAAAAATGCACGAGGTTTTATGTGAAGTTGACAAAATGATTTAATGCTTTTAAAGCATTTGAAAGGAATGTCCGACAAATGAAAAAACGCTATGATAATATAACAAAAGCACAGCTTGGTGTTGTGTTGCCATCAAAGTATTTTAGGCTTGTCAACGCAGAAAATCGCAAACAACCATATGGCATAAGCGAGATACCTGTGCTTATAGATTTAAAAAAAGATTTTGGAAAATATCTTAGCTTTGATATACCGTGGGACGGCGAGCTGTACGGCTTTTTGCGTGGTAAAAATGAACTGTTTGAAAAGATTGAAAATGATATGGTGGCAAAAGCAACCATAAGCAATTGGGATGATGATTTTGTGCTTATTTTTGAGAGAGCAGACGGCACAGAGGGGCCTGTTTACAGTATTGAAAAAAAAGAGGTTGTAAAATTGCTTGAGGAGTGCATAAAGCCCGAGAGCCTTTTATAAAATGTTGAATTAGGCAAGTTGATAATTAAGCAAAAAGGTGGTATAAAATGTATAGATGCGATGAGAGCAGAATGCAAGACAAGATAAAAACATTCAGCAGTTTTGGAGATGCAGGCGCAGGCGGCATAACAAGATATGCGTTGTCACAAGAGGACACACTTGCACGCAAAGAGTTTATTAAAAGAATGAGTGCAATTGGCGCAAGCATTGAAATTGACGATATGGCAAACATTTACGCAACAATTGAGGGCACTGATAAAAATGCTAAGCGCATAGTTATGGGCTCGCATAGTGACAGCGTGAAAAATGGTGGAAACTATGATGGCATTTTGGGCGTGATAAGTGCCATGGAGGTGCTGGAGGCTGTTGCTCAAAACAAAATAGAGCACAAGCACCCCTTGACGGCTATGATATGGACAAACGAAGAGGGTAGCCTTTACCCACCGGCAATGATGTCCTCCGGCGTTATATGCTTTGACTTTTTGCCTGATGAAATAAAGGCGAAATTTGTGCACAAAGACATGCTGCAATCAAAAAGTGTGCTTGACGGAGATAAAACTTTTGGTGAAGCGTTAAAAAACAGTGAGTATTACGGTGATGAAAAAAACAGGCTGTGCAAAGAAAAATATCTTTGCATGTTTGAAACACACATAGAGCAAGGCCCCATACTAGAGGATAACGGTAAAAACATTGGCATTGTAGATTGTGTTTTGGGCATGTTTAACTACCGCTTAAAATTTTACGGGCAGACAACACATGCAGGCACATTTCCCATGCAAAAGCGCAAAGATGCCTTTTATGCGGCAAGTAAGGCACTGTGCTATTTGCATGAAGAAATTGACAAACTGGGATACAGCGATTTAGTTTATACAACAGGTGAAGTTATTTGTGGCCCATGTGTGCACACATGCGTGCCGGATTATTTTGAGTTCTCGTTCGACTCACGCTATGAAGATGCGAAGGTGCTTGATAAAGTGCTTAATATAGTAAAAAGCTGTGAAAAAATTGACTGGAATGGCTGTGAATGCAAGGTTTTTAAAGCGTGGAACAGAGATACTGTTTGTTTTGATGAAACCCTAATGTCTTATGCTAAAAGTGCGGCAGAAGAGCTGGGCATATCGCACATGCAAATACACTCGGGTGCGGGGCATGATGCGCAGTTTGCAAATTATATGTTGCCAACAACCATGATTTTTGTGCAGTCGAAAGACGGATTATCTCACTGCCAGCCGGAGCATTCTACAACAGAGCACTGCACCCAGGGTGCAAGCGTTATGCTTAATGCTGTTTTAAAAGCAGATAGGAGTTTTGAATGAGCAGAGAATTTAAAATACCACAAATAATTACGGGCGAGAACGCCTTGCAAGACTTTGCGCCAACATTTAAAAAGTGCGGTGATAAAGCGTTTATTGTAACGGGCAAGCATGTATCAAAGCTTGATTTTTTTGCTTTACTTATAGAAGTTTTGCAAAAAGCAGGCGTTCAATATCATATTTTCAGCGACATAACAGGCGAGCCGACAGACGAGATGATAAACAGTGGTGTTAAAGAATATGTTAATTCAAAGTGTGATTTTTTTATAGGTATTGGTGGCGGTAGCCCTATTGACAGCATAAAGGCAATAGCGGCGATGAGTGTTTTGGGCGGAAATATTGCAGACTTTATGGGTAAGATGATAAGCGCAAAATTGCCGCCGATGGTGGCAATTCCAACAACAGCAGGCACTGGCTCTGAAGTGACAAAATTTACAATAATTACAGATATGAAAAATGATGTAAAAATGCTGTTAAAGGGCGACGATTTAATACCCAATTATGCCATACTTGATAAAGCGGCGACACTGGATTGTCCAAATAGCATTACTGCGGCAACAGGGCTTGATGCACTTACCCACGCAGTGGAGAGTTACACCTCACGCCTTGCACAACCCCTTACAGATGCAGTGGCAATATCAGCCGTAAAGCGCATATTTGAAAATTTGCATGTTGCGTATAAAGACGGCACAAATGTGAGTGCACGTGAGCAAATGGCGATAGCATCGCTTGAGGCAGGCATTGCGATTAACAATGCATCTGTTACAATTGTGCACGGCATGAGCAGACCGATTGGTGCGCTATTCCACGTGCCGCATGGTGTTTCCAATGCAATGCTGTTGCCAAAGTGCATAAGGTTTGCAATAAGTGGTGCGGTAACAAAGTTCGCACAGCTTGCATGGGCAATTGGCATTGAAGAGAAAAATGAGGAGAAAGCGGCACAGCTTTTTGCAGATAAACTTGATGAGATATGCAAAATTTGTGAGATACCAACGCCACTGCAATACGGAATTGAGAAAAAAGACTTTTTTGATAAAGTGGAAAAAATGGCGCAAGATGCACTTTTAAGCAAAAGCCCCGATAATACACAAAAAGAGGTTAGCAAAGAGGATATTGTTAATATTTACTATTCGCTTTATGAATAGAGGTATTTTATATTTTTAGCGTAATATTATAGACTTTATAATATTACGCTAAAATATTGGATTAAAAAGTGTGGAGTTTAATCGGTAATTTGTTTTCAGCAAGATGAAGTTTGTTAGAGATTTAGCTTTTGTTGTTTTTTGATTTTTTATGGAAATATTATGGCTGCAAACACAGTAATATAGCTTGACATATTATTATATATTTGATTAAATTGTCATGCAGTAAATTTTGCTTTCGGTAAGTTTTATACGGCTCTTTTTTATATGGGGTGTAGCTCACCTGGGCGTGCAAGCCATCGGTAAACCAGCCCTAAGGGCGAAGCAAATTTCCAAAGCAAAAAGTTTTGCAAAATCGCACAAATAAAGGATCTAAAAAATTTAGGGTGTTAGCTAACCCGAGCACACAATAGTACAGGCTGTGTAATACAATAAAAAGACGTTCATTACCGAACGTCTTTTTTAGGCTCTATAATAAATGTTGGGGTAAGAAATTAGAGCCTACTAAAAAAAACAAAA
>CAYJGV010000038.1:0-21390 GCA_964369715.1 uncultured Bacteroides sp.
CAATATAAAAAATAAGCTGACGGTTCATTTAAAATGAACTGTCAGCTTGGTTTTTTATAGGCGGTTTTGCTTCTTTTCCCGCTGAAAAGAAGGGATTATCCTCGTGGGAAAGTTTGAAATAGTGGCAAATAACTAAAAAGACGGATTCCTCGACTACGCTCGGAATGACAGGGTGCGGATCGCCCAGGGGAACGGATTCCTCGGCTACGCTCGGAATGACAGGGTGCGGATTCATCGCCTCTGCTCGTAATGACAAGGCTAGCTTTGCAGTTATTGCGATTCTTCGTCGTGTTTCCTCAGAACGACATGTTCGATACGATAGCAACTTAAATAAACTCTCTTTAAAAACAATCCTGTGCATTTATATTATATTTATAAAGCGTTATTTCCAGCCTAAATCTTTTATTATTTCATATTTTGTGTTCATGCCAATAATAGCAAGTTCTTCTATTCTTGCGTCTGTCATTCTTGAAGCAGGGCCGCTGAACGAAAACGCCGCCTCGGCTCTGCCATTTAAAGAGGGCAAACTAAACGCAACACAGCGTACACCAATTTCGTTTTCTTCGTCGTCAATGGCAAACCCTTGCATTTTCACTTTTTTTAACTGCAGTATAAATTCATCTAAATTTACAACGGTTTTCTCGGTAAGTGCTTTTATATTGCTTTTTTGCCATATTTTTTCGACCTGTGCATAAGTATTTGTTGCCAAAATTGCCTTGCCTACACCTGTGCAATACATCGGTGTGCGCCTGCCAACATGGCTTCCCATTCTAAGCATATGTCCGCCGGCACCCTCCGCTTTATATACATAAATTATGTCTTTTTCATCTTGCAACACAAAATGCACAGCTTCTCCTGTTTGCCGTGCCACTCTATCTATATGCGGTTTTGCTATCGATAACACGTCCATTTCATGAACTATACTGCTTGAAAGTTCGAACATTTTAAACGTTAGCCTATAATGCAAAGTGTTTGAATCTTGCACCACATACCCAAGAAATATTAAACTTTGAAGCAACCTGTGCACCGTGCTTTTTGCCAATGTGCTGTCTTCGGTTATCTCTTGCAAGCTTGCCCCTTTTGGGTGCTTTGCCAAAATTTCAATTATGCTGAAAATTCTTTCGACGCTTTGTACGCCGCTTGAACTGTTTTGCATTTGTTCTCCTTTTTTATTTGCTAGATATTAAATATCATGTTTAATGTAAAACACTTATTTGGGCTAATAAATTTTAGCCCAAATAAGTTTATTTTTTATGCGCTATGTTGTGCTTTTTTAAACCGCTTCGCTGCTGTTTGTGGCAAACTGGCTTTTATATAAATCAGCATAAAAACCGCCTTTTTCAAGCAAATTTTCATGGTTGCCTGTCTCTACAATATCGCCGTCTTTCATAACTAAAATTATATCGGCATCTTTAATTGTTGAAAGCCTGTGCGCAATAATAAAGCTTGTGCGCCCTTTCATCAAATTATCCATCGCACTTTGTATCGCAAGCTCTGTCCTTGTGTCAACACTAGACGTAGCTTCGTCAAATATTAGTATTTTAGGGTCGGATATAATTGTTCTCGCTATGGTTAAAAGTTGCTTTTGCCCTTGGCTTACATTGCTTGCTTCTTCGTTTAAAATGGTGTTATAACCATCGGGCAATGTGTGCACAAAGTGGTCTACCTGTGCGGCTTTTGCGGCATTTATAACGTCCTCGTCGCTTGCATCAAGGCGCCCATAACGTATGTTTTCCATTATATTTCCGCTGTAAAGCCATGTGTCTTGTAAAACCATGCCAAAGCTGTCTCTAAGCTCGTTGCGTTTAAATTCTCTAATGTCTTTTCCGTTAAGCATAATTGCGCCGCTGTTGACATCATAAAAACGCATCAGAAGTTTTACAATAGTTGTTTTGCCTGCGCCTGTTGGCCCAACAATTGCGATTTTTTTGCCGCTTTCAATGTCCATTGAAAAATCATTGATAATGGTTTTTTCAGGCACATATCCAAAATTAACATTTTTAAAGCTCACAGTTCCGTCAATTTCATCTACGCTTACAGGTGTTGTTGTTTCGGCAATTTCTTCTTTCTCTTCAAGGAATTCAAACACACGCTCTGCCGCTGCCGCTGTTTGTTGCGATACATTGCTTATTGATGCAATTTGTTGCAGTGGCTGTGTGAAACGATTGATATACTGTATAAAACTTTGAATATTACCCACAGTTATGCTTCCGTTAAGCGCTAAAAAGCCGCCCAAAACACAAACCGCAACATAGCCTAATTTGCTTACAAAGTTCATAACAGGCATCATTAAGCCGCTTAAAAATTGGCTTTTCCATGCCGAATTATATAAATTATCATTTATCTCTTTAAAAGTTTCAATGCTTTTCTCTTCGCCGTTAAACGCTCTTACAACAATATGTCCGCCATACATTTCTTCAACATGGCTGTTAACCGCCGCTATACCTTCTTGTTGCTTAACAAAAAGCGGCTGACTGCGTTTGATAATCATCATTACGCTTATTGCCGAAAGAGGCAATACCAAAAGTGCAACAACTGTCATTTCAACGCTTATGGTGAACATCATTATCAAAATGCCCACCAAAGTTGTAATTGCTGTAATCGATTGAGATAAACTTTGGTTAAGCGTTTGTGTCACAGTGTCAACGTCGTTTGTTATACGGCTTAAAACGTCGCCCTGTGGGGTTTTATCAAAATAAGAAAGTGGCATACGATTGATTTTTTGGCTGATGTCCTTGCGCATTTCATAGCTTATTTTGGTTGCGGCATTCGCCATAACCCAGCCTTGAATATATGCCAACGCGCCACTTATAAGGTAAATAACGAGTAAGAATATTAAAATTTGCGCTATTGCGTCAAAATCTATGCCGCCTGTGCCTGCTATCATAAGCATAATGCCCTCGAATAGCAAGGTTGTTGCATTGCCCAAAATGCTGGGGCCAACAATTGCAAAAACAGTTGAGGCAATTGCACAAATAAGTGCAATGATAATTTGAATTTTATATGCGCTCATATAATTTATTAATTTTTTTATTGTGCCTTTAAAATCTTTGGCTTTTTCTCCGGGCATCATGCCGCCCGGACCGGGACCCATGCCGCCGCCGGGGCCTCTTCCGCCACCGGGGCCGCCTTGTGTGTCGGGTCTTTTATTATTTTCTGCCATTATGCCAATTCCTCCTTCGAAAGTTGACTTTCAGCAATTTCTCTATATGTTTTGCAATTTTGTAAAAGCTCTTTATGTTTGCCTATGCCTTCAATTTTGCCCTCGTTTAAAACAACGATTTGCTCTGCATTCATAATAGTGGAAACACGCTGTGCAACAATTAATACGGTTGAATTTTCGGTATAGCCTTTTAATGCACTGCGAAGTTTTGCATCCGTTTTAAAATCGAGTGCGCTGAATGTGTCATCGAAAATATAAATAGGCGCTTTTTTCGCAAGTGCCCTTGCAATTGAGAGACGTTGGCGTTGTCCGCCTGAAACATTTGTGCCGCCTTGGCTTATAGTTGAATCATATTTATCGTCTATTTTTTCTATAAATTCAGTTGCCTGTGCAATTTCAGCGGCTTTTTTCATTGCCTCATCGCTTAAGTTTTCGTCTGAATATAAAATATTGCTTTTGATTGTACCGCTGAAAAGCAAGCCTTTTTGCGGAACATAGCCTATTAATTCACGTAAATTATGCTGTGTGATATCTTTTACATCGACACCATCAATTGTGATATTGCCGCCTGTTGTGTCATAAAAACGTGGTATCAAATTAATAAGAGTGCTTTTGCCGCTGCCTGTTGAACCTATAAAGGCAGTGGTTTCGCCCGGTTTTGCAGTGAAAGAAATATTATCAAGCACGTTTTCGTCTGCGCCGTGATAGCAAAACGAAACATTGTTGAATTGAATTTCGCCTTTTGTGCTTTTTTCAAGTGTTTTAGCTTGTTTTGGGTCGTGTACACTTGTTGGGGTTGTTACAACTTCGTGGATACGCTCTGCCGAAACGCTTGCACGTGGCAATAAAATGAATATCATGCTAACGAAGAAGAACGCCATTATAACTTGAAGTGCATATTGCATAAATGCCATCATTTCGCCAACTTGCATCTGGCTTTGAGAAATTAAATCTGCGCCCGACCACACGATTAAAAGCATGGTGATGTTCATTAAAAGCATCATAGCTGGCATTAAAACAACCATTACACGGCTTACAAATAAAGTGTTCTGTGTTAAATCTTTGTTTGCTGTATCGAAGCGTTTTTCTTCGAAATCTTGTGTTGCAAAAGCCCTTACAACCATCATGCCGCTTAAATTTTCACGGCTGACAAGGTTAAGTCTATCCACTAAAGTTTGCATTTTTTTGAATTTTGGAATTGCCACAATAAATAGTGCTGCGATAATTGCAATTAAAATGCCGACAGCTAGTGCGATAACCCATGTCATTGCGACAGTTTGGCTAAGTGCCATAACAAGGCCGCCTATGCCCATTAATGGTGCATAACATAGAATGCGAAGCCCCATTGTATAGAAAGTTTGAACTTGAGTTATATCGTTGGTTGTGCGTGTTATTAAACTTGCTGTGCTGAATTTATCCATCTCTTTATTTGTAAAGGTGGATACACGTGAAAATACATCAAAGCGCATATCTTTTGAAACGCCTGCGCCCAATTTTGCAAGGCAATAGCCTGCACCGAAAGCACATATTAAAATTAAAATGCATATGCCAAGCATATAAAGGCCTTGTGAATATACATAAGAAGTTTGTCTTGCGCCTATATCTGCGCCAAGCTGCTCATAAAAAGCTATGGTGAAAATAGAGGCGGTTTGTGTTTTCATTAATTCATCGGTATTCTGTGCAATATCAATTGAATTTGCGATAATAGTGCCATCGCCCATTGTTAAAAACGGCATGACTTGTTCTTGCAAAAGTGTTAAATCAATAGAAGTTTGTGCTTCTTCGCTTTCTGCCTGTGTGGCATCTTGTGGCATTTGCGATTGCATTGTTTGCACAGCTTGAATAAATGCATAGCTTGCGTTAGAGAAAGCGGAATCAAGCATTTGCAATGTTGTGTCATCGACATCATTTAATGCATAAGTTGTTTCGTTTGCATTTGGAAAATCCACAGTGTTTGCGCCGCCCATAGTATAATTCGCGTTCACTATTTCTTTTTCTTCGTCTGTCATAAACATTTGCATCATTTGCATGCTTTGTTCGTCTATGGCATGGGGAGCTGTTTCGGTTATACCCGATTGTTGTATGCCGGTATCAACGATTTCGCTCATGATAGAGGGCAATTGAAGTTCAAGCATAACTTGCCCAAAAAGAAGCAATACGCCAATTACAAGCATGTGAAGGTACGGTTTAACATACCGTGCTGTTTTTAACATTGTTGGGGTTCCTCCTCTTGTTTTGTATTATTTAGTATTGTACAAAAATCCTTGGTTAATTGCATAAAATTATTTGTGTTTTCGTTTCCGAATTCCGCTATAGATTTTTTGAGTAGATTTTTTATTTTATCATGTATTTCTTTTATTTGTTTTTCACCGTTTTGTGTAATTTTAACGCATGTTACACGTTTATCGTTTTTAGAAAAAGTGCGTTCTATATAGCCGTGCTCTTCTAATGCGGATATTTTTTGGCTTGTTGCCGGAAGGCTAAGTTCCATTTTAGCCGCAATTGCGCCAACTGTGACAGGTTCTGTGTTTATTTTATCGAATGATTCTTGTTCTTTTTTTGTTTCGTTTATACACTCATCATGAAAATGCGCTATTGTCATTAAGGTTTGCATTTCTACGCCTTTTAAACCGGCGTCTTGCATTATCCCACGCCATGATTTAAAAAAAGTGTGAAAAATACTGAAAATATCCACAATATTTATTTCTTCATTATTTTTATTCAAAATATTCCTCCATCTAAATAGTTTAGCTTACTTAAGTATTATGACACATTAACTATTTATATTGGTTAACAAATTGTTAACTAATTGTTAATTATGCCCGGTCATTGCATGACGGCAACACGCCAGTAAGTGGTAGGGGAGCTTACAATGCGGTGCACGGTAACGTAAGTGTGCTTCACTTGCAATTTCACTCAATATTAAAATGAAAATTGCTTGCGGCACTTAAGCTTTTGGCAAATAGTTATGCAAAAACATATAAAGCATTATCAAAAAACAGTTGACACAAAGTTTTTAAAATGCTATTATTGCCATGTACACATAAAAAGTTTTGCGATTTAACAAATGTAAATTTGTTAATTGGCGAATTTTTGTGTGTTTTTTTGTCTTATTACACTTTTATTGAGTGTATCTGATATTTGAACATATAAATATTATGGATTAAATAATAATATAAAATTTAAGTATTAATAAACAGTGTCAAATATGAGAGGAGACAAAAATATGCGTTTAGGTTGTGCGGTTTCTACTTACCCAACAAAATTTGGGCCAATTGTTTTTAAAGATGGAGAACTTGAAAAAAACTTCGAAATTATGAGAAAATACGGTTTTTCAGGAGTGGATTTATTCGTAAACAATACATCGCCTGAAGTTATGAGACAATACAAAAAAACAATGGAAGACTACGATATTAAAATGGCGACATATCTTGCAATTTTTCTTGCCGAAAACGGCGTAAAATTGTCCGAAAAAGACCCTGCTAAAAGGGTAAAAAACATCGAACTTGTTAAGGCACAACTTGATAACGCTCGCTTTTTTGACGCAAGAGGTTTGGCAATGGGCTTTATTCGTGGTGGCTATGAGGAAGGCAAAGAAGAAAAAAGCGATGCAATGAAAAGAATTGCCGAGGCACTTACAGAGCTTGGCGAATATGCGCACTCGATTGGAACAAAAATTTTGTTAGAGCCAATTAACAGATATGAAATAAATACAATTAACACAGCTGTTGAGGGTGCCGATTTTATAAACGATAATAAATTAAAAGGCATAGGTCTTTTAATTGATGCTTTCCATATGAATATTGAGGATAAAAACATAGGCGACAGCATTCGCTATTGTGGCGAGCACGCTGTAAACATGCATATGGCAGACAGCAATCGCTATGCACTGGGCGAGGGACACCTTGATATGAAAGAAGTTTTAGTAGCATTAAACGAAATTAAATTTAACGGCTTTTTAACTTTGGAAGCATTTGTGAAAGATGCCGAAAAAGATTTGTGCCAAACAAGGCAAGCTCTTCGTTTACTAGAAAGTGAACTTGGCTTTAAATTTGAAGAATAGTAATAATACTTAATATAAAAAATTGCGACATATGCACATTTTTTCAAACTAACTGTTCAATATGTAGATTTTTTTGTTAAAAATTTGTACATATTTTATATTGACAGGTAAAGCTTTAAAATGATATCATCATAGCAATGAAACGTTTTAATCCTTTTGAAATTTTTTGCAAAATCGAATATCGCAATTTTTTTTATGTGTACATTTGAAACGTTTCAAAATTATCTTTTGCAATAGTTGGAGGAAAGAATGAGTAAATCTAAAAGAAATTTATTGCATTTGAAAAAATATTGGTATACCTATTTGTTTTTAACTGTCTTAGGCGCTTTTGTGGTATTCCCCATCTTCTGGATGATTTCGGTATCGCTCAGAGATAACGGCAAAGTTTTCACTTTTCCGGCACAGTTTTTACCACCAGAAGTTACATTCGAAGCCTATGTAAAAGTTTTAACAACACCGGACACACTACTTTATTTTTTCAACAGCTATTTAAACGGAACATTGGTTACCTTGGTTGCCATATTTATTGGCATAATGGCTGGTTATGGCTTAAGTCGCTACGAGTTTAAAGGCAAACGCATTTTTAACTTGTTTACGGTTTCAACACAAACAATCCCGGCAGTTACGCTTTTAATTCCGTTTTTCATTTTAATGGTCGCTTATAATTTATACGACACAAGGCTCGGCTTAATTGTGGCATACACTTCATTTTCACTGCCTTATTCAATAATTATGATGACCGGCTACTTCAATGCTATTTCAAAAGAAATTGACGAAGCGGCAAGAATTGACGGTGCGAGCGATTTCTTCACACTTTGGAGAATAATTGTTCCCATAGCAAAACCCGGCGTTATCTCAACAATGATTTATATATTTATACTTTCATGGAATGAATATATTTTTGCAACTGCGCTTATAAGAGACGATGCACTAAAAACAGTGCCTGTCGGCCTTGCGCTTATGAAAGGCGAAACAGTTTACGAATGGAATACGATGATGGCTATGTCTATTGTTGGCTCTATCCCTGTTTTAATTTTCTATTTATTAAGGCAAAAAGAATTTGTTTCAGGCAATGCAAGTGGAGCTATAAAAGGTTGATAAACCTTTATAAAAATATACTGGAGGAAAAAATAATGAAAAAATTTCTAGCATTATTAATGGCGTTCGTTATGCTAACTTTTGTAGCATGTAGTGCAGCGCCAACAGAAGAGGCACCGGCAGAAGAATCAGCAGCAACAGAAACACCCGCAACAGAAGAGTCATCAGACGAAGTTGTTGAAATTGAATTTATTCAATGGTGGGCAGCAGAATCAGGCGGCGAATATCTTGACACATTAATCGCAGATTTTGAAGCAGAAAATCCAAATATCAAAGTTACACCTATAACAGTTCCTTTCGGCGATGTTCGCAACCAAACAGTTGCAAACCACGCAACAGGCACATCAGCAGACGTTATAGCTATGAATCCACCATGGGTTAGAGAATTCTATGACCTTGGTATCCTAGAGCCATTAACAGATTACATCGCTAACGATGCAAGCTATATGAAAGATATCTATCAAGAAGTTTCTTTCTCTGAAATCGAAGGCGACACTTATGTAGTTCCTTACACACAAATGGCATTCTTCTTATACTATAATATCGATATGTTCACAGAAGCAGGCTTAGAAGCACCAACAAGCTTAGAAGATGTTGTAGCAGCAGCTAAAGCATTGACAAACCCAAATGAAAACAAATATGGCATTTCACTTGTTCTTTCAGAGCAAGCAGCAGGCAATGGTTCTATTTTAACACTTTACCCACTACTTTATGCATTAAACGGCAGAACATTAGTTGATGGTAAATTTACAGTAGATACACCTGAAATGCTACAAGCTATGGAATTACTTGCTACAATGCAAGCAGACGGTTCTTTCCTACCTGGCACAACTTCAAAAACAGAAATTCAAGTTGTTGAAGAATTTGCACAAGGCAATATCGGCATGATGTTCGAACATGACGGACACATTGTTTCAGTTGAAGACAGAAACCCTGATTTAAACTATGGCATCATTCCTATTCCTACAATGGATGGCACAGGCGCACCTGAACTTCGTCACCATGGCTGGGATGTAGGCATTTCTTCTACATCAGAAAACAAAGACGCAGCTTGGAAATTTGTTTCTTACATCACAAGCGAAGCAGCTTTGATGGCAGCGGCAGATGGTTTCCAAAAAGTTCCTGCAATCAAAGGCGCAGTTCCAACATATGCACAAGACAACGAAAAAGTTGTTGAAGCTATCGAGTACATGGGCGAATACACAATGGTTGAAGAATTAATGTTAATGCCTCAATCTAGTGCATGCTGGACAGAGCTTACAAAAGCAGGCGCAGCTGTTATCCAAGGCACAAAAACACCAGAAGAAGCACTTGCAGATTGTCAAGCGGCTTGGGACGACCTTTTAGGCCAATAATTTAATAATAAGTATGTATTATTAAAAACTAAGTTTTTATTTTATGCCGCAGGGCTATAACACCCTGCGGCATAAAAAATAAAAACAAAAAATATGCCGACAATATCAAAAAAATATTGTATAATTATATACAAAGTTAAGTGGAGTATCAACATGAATAGTACACTACAAAGAAGAATCGCATTACTACGTTTAAAACAACAAATGACACCATGGTTCTTTTTAGCCCCGGCAACAATTGTTTTAATTTTTGTTTTGCTTTTACCAATTATCAATGTTTTCATTTACAGTTTTACAGAAAATATGATAAATAACGACAACCCACAATTTGTTGGTTTTAGCAATTATATAGAGGTGTTTCAATACGAAGGCCTTTGGCAAATGTTGTTTTTTACACTTGTGTTTACAATAGGCAGCGTTATTTTACACGTGCTTATAGGCCTATTGCTTGCAGTTGCCTTAAACACAAAAATTAATAAAGTTGTCTTGACTGTTTTTAGGGTTGTTTTCCTTTTGCCATGGGTTTTTACCGCTGCGGTTGTTGCAATTGTTTGGCAATTGATGATGACACCTCAAGGCATTATAAATTCGTTGCTAAGCATGTTTTCGGAAAATCAAGTTGTGATAGATTGGCTGGGAGACCCACAAGTTGTTGTTATATCGCTACTTATTATAAATGCATGGCGTGGATACCCTCATTGCATGGTAAGCATTTTGGCAGGTTTGCAAAATGTGCCAACAAGCATTTATGAAGCAGCAGACGTTGACGGAGCTTCGCAAGCAAGAAAGTTCTTCTCGCTTACACTTCCACAATTAAAACCTGTTTTGCTCAGCATTTCTTTGCTTGATGCTATTTTTACAATGAATTTATTCCCGCTTATTTGGCTAACAACAGGCGGCGGTCCTTTAGGTCTAACAGAGACTATAGCAACTCTTACATATAGGTTCTCGTTCGTAAGGTTCGAGTTTGGCGTTGCCTCGGCGTTGGCGGTTTTAGGCTTGTTAATAACATTTACATTTACTGTTTTTTATATGAGATTACAAAGAAGTGTTGATGAATAAAATATATTTTCTTTAAAAGGGGAGAGCAAATTATGTCGGCAACAATGAAAGATGTGGCAAAACATGCAAATTTATCACTTGGTACAGTTTCAAATTATATTAACGGCAAAGTTTGCGTAAGTGAAACAAACAAAAAGAAAATAGAAGATGCAATAAATGCGCTTGG
Organism: uncultured Bacteroides sp.; assembly: GCA_964369715.1. Taxonomy (GTDB): domain Bacteria; phylum Bacillota; class Clostridia; order Oscillospirales; family Ruminococcaceae; genus Ruthenibacterium. The sequence continues at coordinate 10,908 of CAYJGV010000038.1, forward strand.
TTATCAAGTTAATGAAGTTGCGCGAAGCCTTAAAACTAACAGTTTCAGAACAATAGGTTTTTTAATTCCCACATTTGCAAATGCTTTTTTGGTTAAATTAGTATGGAAAATTGAGGAATATTTAAGAGAACAAAATTACTCGCTTTTGGTTTTAAGTTATAATGGTGACACAAAAAAAGAGCGAGAGCTTTTAACTTATCTTAGTGCAAGGGTGGATGGTATAATTTACGGCGCAAGTTTGCTTGATAATGAAAATGCGCAATTTATAAAAACCATACAAAAGCGCATACCAATCATCACAGTTAATGAAAGGTTTAACGGCGTTGTTTGCGACAGCGTTATAACTGACAGTAATGAGATGGTGCGGCTTGCGACATCGGCATTAATTGAAAAAGGCAAAGATAAAATTTGCCTTATCGCAGGGCCTTTGGGCTATTTTACAACCACCGAACGTTTGAATGGATATAAACAAGCATATGTTGAACACAGCAAAATTGCCCCTGAAAATTTAATTGTTTTTTCAAATTATTCAAGGACAACGGCGACTGTAATGTGTGGTGAAATGCTTGATAAATACAGCGATATTAACGCAGTATTTGTCGCCGGTTATAAAATGACACTCGGCGTTTTATCTTGCCTTGAAAAACGTGGTTTGCGTGGCAAAATAAGCGTTGTTGGCTTTGATGCCGAGGATATCGAAAGTATAATGTCGCCAAAATTGCCTTATGTTGATCAACCATATGAGGAAATGGCGATAGAGACAGCAAATTTAATTTTAAAACGTGTAAACGGAGATTACGAGAGCTTTCCTGAATCGGTTTCGCTTCGAGGAAAACTTAAAAATATAGAAGTAATATAAATAATTCGCATTGCGAAGAAATGGAGCACTGTAATGGCAGAAATAAATAATTCGAAAATTCCGCATATTATGGAACTAAACCGCGTTAAACGTGCTTACACGGGCGGTAAACTTTTAGATATATGGCAAGGCATTGAAAACCCAAAAGACGGCAATTTCCCAGAGGAATTCCTAAGCTCTACCGTTGAGGTTACCAATGACGATAAAGCGCCCGGCGAAGGGCTTTCAAAGACAATTTTGCCAAACGGACAAACAATTTCTTTAAGAGATTTAATTAAAGAAGATTACAAAGCGATGCTCGGCGATGAATATATGGATAAAAAAGACGTTTGTGTTTCTGCACGTATAGGCGACACAACAGTTCGCCTAGTGCTTCAATCGCACCCTGATACAGAATTTGCACAAAAGCACCTTAACTTTCCAAATGGCAAAGCAGAGGCATGGTATATTATAGATACACGTGAAATTGATGGGCAAAAACCAATTTTATATTGTGGATTTAAACCCGGTTTAACACGTGATATTTGGAAAGAATTATTTGAAAAACAAGATATTCAAGGCATGCTTAATTGGATGCATATAATTGATATTAAGAAAAAACATGTTTATTTTGTGCCGGCAGGTATGCCCCATTGCCTTGGACCCGGCAATGTGTTCTTAGAAATTCACGAGCCATGCGATTACACTTTCCGTGTAGAGCGTGAATATCTTCCAACACGCACTTTTTCCGAGCAAGAACTGCATTATGGCCTAGGTGTAGAGCTTCTTATGGATAGTTTCCATTATGATACTTATACAAAAGAAGAAATTGAAAAAATCTGTATTTTATCCGAAAGCGATTTGCTTGAAAAAGAAAACGTAAGCGCAAAAGAAGTTGTAAGTTATGAGCAAGCAGGCAGATTTAAAGTGGAAAAATATACATTTACAGATACTGCAGATATCCCGTCTTTTGATGGCCACAGAATTGCAATAACTGTAGAAGAAAATTGCACTTTTGAAGTTGACGGCTATGAAGTAAATGCACCGCAAGGAAGGGCTGTTTTCTTACCGTCAGGCTGTGATAATTTAAGGCTAAAACCTATTGACAATAAACAGACAATAGTGCTGGTTTGTTATCCTCCTAAAGCATAATTAAATATTGGGTGTTTATTAAGTTAAACAATGTCTTTGTTTGTCAAAATTTTTATGTTTTTTGCACATTATAAAATGTATTTATGACGGCATAAAATTCACATGTTTTGTAAAAATGCAATTAATTAATACAGCAAAGACAAAGCTTGGAACGGAGAGTTAAAATGACATCAAAAGAACGTGTGCGTGCTGTTATGAAACGCCAAAAGCCCGACAAAACACCTGCCGCTTTACAAATGATTGATGTTGTAAAAGAAAAGCTATTAAAGCATTATGGATTTAATGATGAAGAGCAAATTTATGAAAAATTTGATATCGACATAAGATATGCTTTTGCTGATTATACAGGCAGAAAACTATCAATTGAACAGGACGAACAAGGCAGAAGAGTAAGCGAGACTTTTTGGGGTTTTAAAACAACTTTGCACGAAACAGCACAGGATAAATATGAATCGGTAACTTTTTATCCGCTTGAAAATGTAGAGACAATGGAAGATTTGCAAAAGTATACTTTTCCAAATCCGGACGATTTTGATTATACCGCAATTACAAAATTTTGCGAAAAACATGCGGATAAGGCAATTTTAATTGGCACATCAGGTTCTTTTCAACTTGCAACAAAATTAATGCCTATGGATAAGCTTTTTATCTTAATGTTGGATGAGCCCGAAGTTGCCAAAGCAATTTTTGACGGCATGGTTAATTTCGAACTTGAGCATTATCGCAGGTGTTTTGAAGCAGGCGGCGGCAATGTAGATATACTTCGTGTTCACGATGATTACGGCACACAAATATCAATGCTTTTTAATATTGATATGTGGAGAGAATTTTTTAAAGAAAACACAAAAAAATTTGCCGCACTAGCACATGAATACAATGCGTTTTTCATGCAACATTCATGCGGTGCCGTCGCGCCTATTATACCAGAGCTCATCGAGTGCAAAGTTGATGCATTAGAGCCTATACAAAAAGTTGCAGGGCTTGAAATTGACGTGTTAGCACAGCAATATGGCGATAAGATAAGCTTTCATGGTGGAATTGACACCCAGTGGCTTTTGCCAACGGGCACAAAAGAAGAAGTTTTAAAAGAGACACAATATATCATTGATACGCTAGGCAAAAATAATGGATATATTTTAATGGCGAGCCAAACTTTTGAAAATGATGTTCCTATTGAAAATATCGAGGCAGTTTACAGCGCAAAAAGATGATAAATTAAAATGAAGCTGTTGACAAAGCAAGATAAAAATATTTTGTCAAAAGCTTCATTTTTTGTAAAATACTAAAATATAAAGAGGTAGAATTATGGCTTTAGTTACACTTAAAGAAATATTTAAATCATGCGATAACCCAAAGGCTATCGGCGCATTCAATGTGCATAATTTAGAGTTTATTAACGGCGTTGTAAAAGGTGCCGAAAAAGCAAACAGCCCTGTAATTATAATGATAAACGAGGCGGTTTTAAAATATGGTAAAATTGAAGTTTTAGGCAGGGCTTGCACCCAAAGCGCTAAAATGGCAAATGTGGATATCGCTGTAATGGTAGACCATGGTGCAGATGAAGAGTTTTTGAAAAAATGCCTTGATGAGGGCATAGATATTATGTTTGACGGCTCTTCACTTGCATTTGAAGAAAATGTTAAAAAAACAAAAATGCTTGCGGATTATGCACACGCAAAAGGGCTTTCAATAGAGGGCGAAATAGGTGCATTGGGTCTTTCTGAAGATGGCGACGAAGAGGGCGAAGCAAAAATAACAAGCGTGAAAGAAGCACTTGAATTTGTAAAAGGCACAGGCGTTGATGTGCTTGCAATATCTGTAGGCAATCAACATGGTTTTTATAAAGGTGAGGCTAAAATTAATGTAGAGCGCATTAAAGAAATAAGCGAAGCTGTAAATAAAATGCCTGTTGTAATGCATGGCGGAAGCGATATTCCAAAGGATACAATAGAGCAATCAATCAAAGTAGGCATTAAGAAATTTAACATCGCAACCGATTTAAAACAAGCCTATTCAATTAAGATGAAAGAGCTTGTTGGCGGCGAAAACATGGAAATTCAACCGCTTAAATTATTCCCTGTAGTTGCCGAAAGCTTAAGCGATATCGTTTGCGAAAAAATTAAAGTTTTTAATATGCAATAAAGCTTAAACAGTGCCTTAACACTGATTGAAATTTTATTTTAAACATTGAGGATAAGTACATGATATACGAAATTAAAAATGAAAATTTGCATGTAAAAGTTAATTCTTTAGGCGCAGAACTGATTAATTGCACAGGAAATGACGGCTATGAATATATTCACCAGCCGTCAAAAGAATGGGTAGGTCAGGCAAAAAACATGTTTCCTACAATAGCGCAAACCAAAGATAATTTCATCTTAGTAAAAGGCGAAAAATACAAGGCGCAACAACATGGTTTTGCAAAAGATATGGAATTTGCGCTTGTTAGCAAAAGTGAAAACGAACTTTGCTTTGTGCTTGAAAGCAATGATGAAACAAAAGAATTCTTACCGTATGATTTTAAATTATATATTAGCTTTAAGCTTTTAGAAAACGATTTAACACAGACGTATAAAATTGAAAATTGCACAGAAGATGCAATGTATTTTTCAATTGGTTCGCACACAGGCTTTTATGCGCCACAGGGAAGTTATTTCGATTTTGGCACAAACGGAGTTTTAACCGAAATTAAACGTAAAGACATGATGTTTTTAACAGGCAAAAGCGAAAAATACGTGATAAAAGATGGTGTGCTACCAATTTTAAAAGATACATATAATCATGGCGCAGATATTTTAACAGGCTTTAACGATAAAAAGATTGCCCTTAAAAATAACGACGGCAAGCACACTGTAATTGTCGATTTCACGCAGTTTTCTTATTTGGGATTGTGGGCGCCGGAAAATTCGCAAATTGCTGTTTCAATTATGCCGTGGTGCGGTTTGCCCGATGCGCAAGACACTACACATGATTTTGAAGAAAAACAAGGCAATGTAAGGCTAAGCGCAAAAGAAACTTACAGCGTTAAACAAGTTTTGTCTTTTATCAAAAATTAATTTAAGATGCAGCCGAATTAATAGACATATTAATTCGGCTTTTAAATTACAATAGAACAAATTAAATACATATGATTTTGAAAGGGTGTTCTTATGAAAAATAAAAGTAATATATTATTTTTATTAACAGATGACCAAAGCTATAACACAATAAATTGCAAAGGGAATAAAGACGTAATAGCGCCGAATATTAATAGGCTTTTTGCCGATGGCATGTCTTTTAACAATGCTTATATACCCGGCGGTTATACCGGTGCGCTTTGTATGCCCAGCCGTTGCATGATAAACACGGGCAGACCTTTAAAAGGTATTATCGGCAATGGCGAAAACATACCAAATGAACACATAACTTTAGGCGAAACATTAAAAAATGCAGGTTATTATTGCTATGGCACAGGCAAATGGCACAATGGCACAAAAAGTTTTACACGTAGTTTCAACGGTGGAGATAATATATTTTTCAGCGGAATGTGGGACCATTGGAATGTGCCTGTTTGCGATTATGACCCAACGGGCGAATATGATAACGAGATAAATTTTTTAATGGATTTTTGGCTTGACCAAGCCATGCCAACAGTGCCAAAAAAAGTACATTGTGATAAATTCAACCCCGGTTTGCACTCCAGTGAAATGGTTGCAAGCACTATTGTAGATTTTATTGATAATTACAAAGAGGATAAACCTTTTTATGCCTATGCGGCATTTTTGGCACCACACGACCCAAGAATTATGCCGCAAGAATTTTTGGATATGTATGACGAAGATAAACTGACTTTGCCAGAAAACATGCAAGATGAACACTTTGATTATGGCATCAAAGCTTGCCGAGATGAACGACTTGCGCCATATCCCAGAAACGAAAAAACAGTGCGAAAAGAGCTTAAAGACTATTACGCCATGATAACGCATTTAGACAGCGAAATTGGGAGAATATTAAAAACTTTAGATGACAAAGGCATTTATGATGACACAATAATAGTTTTTTGCAGTGATAACGGGCTTGCTGTTGGACAGCACGGTTTAATGGGCAAACAATCGTGCTACGAGCATTCGCTTAAAGTGCCTCTTGTAATTAAAGGCAAGGGCATTAAAAAAGGTGAGTGCAACGAAAATGTTCAGCTTATGGATATCTACCCCAGTTTAATTGAATTTATAGGTGAAAAAGTGCCTGATAGTGTGCAATCTCAAAGTTTTTGTGCCGCATTAAAAGACGAAGAATTTAAAGGCAAAAAAGAATTATATTTATGCTACACAAATTTGATAAGAGCATATAAAGACGGCGATTATAAATTGATTGAATATTCAAAAAGCACAAGGCAAACGCAGTTGTTTAATTTAAAAACTGACCCTATGGAAACGAATGATTTATCGCGCGATACAGATTACGCAAAAATATTAACCGAAATGCGCAAAAAACTTTGCAATGCTAAATACGATTATGAATTGCAAACAAATGAAATGACAAAAGAATATTGGAATAATTTTTAGTGAAAGTTTCGCTGTGGTTTTTGCAAAGCCTTTGTTTGGTGGCGGCTTCTTTATATATTTCACACACGGCGTTGTGAAAAGCATTGTAAAAAATAATTCAATGGTGTATAATATTATATGAATTTTATAAAGTTTAATATATAAATTGTCGAGACTTAAGACGATGAAAAACATATTAATTATTTTAACAAAATAATTAATTAAGCATAATAATATTATCATCAATATGCAGAGCAACACGATGTTTAATTAACTGCAACAAGGAGCATCTATGCGCTTAAAACTAAAAATAAAACGCATAAAAGAGCTGTTTGCCTATGGGTTTAGTGCCCTTAAGCAAGACGGCTTTTTGCCTACCTTTAAAAGAGGTTTAGGTTTTTTTAAAAGGCGTTTCGGCGCAAAAAAAGGCAGGTTTTTGCCACCTAAAAAAACATTAGAAATGCAAAAAAACACTGATTTTACAAATTGGCCAACAATTAGCATTTGCACACCGCTTTATAATACACAGCCCAAACATTTAAAGCAGTTTATCGATAGCGTATTGGCACAAACTTGCCCCAATTGGCAACTTTGCCTCGTAAACGCTTCGGATGATACAAACACTCAAGTGGCGGATATTGTGCTTTCTTACAACGATGAGCGAATTATTTGCGAAAAAATTGACAACGAGGGCATAAGCGAAAACACAAATGCGGCCGCCACATTTGCAAGCGGTGATTATATCGGCCTTGCCGACCACGACGATGTGCTTGCGCCACAGGCGGTTTTCATGGTTTTGCAAACGGCTATGCAAACAAAGGCAAAGTTTATTTACAGCGATGAAGCGCTTTTTACAAATGATATTAAACGTGCCCATGTGGCACATTTCAAGCCGGATTACGCAGAAGATTATTTGCGCTCTTGCAATTATATTTGCCATTTTTCTGCGATAAAGCGTGAACTTTTTGAGGAACTTGGCGGTTTTGATGCTACATTTGATGGCAGTCAAGACCACGATTTGTTCTTGCGCATTTGCGAGCAAACGACGCCTGTTCACATTCCTCGTGTGCTTTATTATTGGCGAGTGCACGAAAATTCAACCTCGGGCGGAACAGGTGCAAAACCTTATGTTATCGAGGCGGGCAAAAAGGCAGTGAGCGAACATTTGAGAAGGACAGGCAAAAATGCAAATGTGACAGATGGGCTTTTTGCCGGCACGTACAAAGTTGAGTACGAGCTAGAAGAGCAACCGCTTGTTTCGATAATTATCCCAAATAAAGACCACGTAGAGGATTTAAGCAAGGCTATAAATTCTGTTTTAGAAAAAACCACATATGAAAATTATGAGATAATTATTGCGGAGAATAATTCCAGTGAAAAAACAACTTTCGATTATTATAACGAATTGGAGAAAAAACACGATAATATACATATTGTATATTATGAAGGTGGGTTTAATTTTTCGGCTATCAATAATTTTGCAAGAAAAAAAGCAAATGGAGAATTATTGCTTCTTTTAAATAATGATGTTGAAATTATAAACGTAGAATGGCTTTTGGAAATGGTTAGCCTTTGTGTGCAAGACGGTGTGGGCATAGTTGGGGCAAAATTGCTTTATCCCGATGAAACCTTGCAACATGCAGGCATTATTACAGGGCTTGGAGGCTTTGCCGGCCACAGCCATAAATATGCAAAAAATGGCGGCAGTGGCTATATGTTTCGTGTGGCAAGCGTGCAAAATTTCAGCGCTGTAACAGCGGCATGCCTACTTGTAAAAGCAAAAGTTTACGACGAGCTTTGCGGCCTTGATGAAAAATTTGAAGTTGCATTTAACGATGTTGATTTTTGCCTTCGAGCAAGGCAAAAAAACTACAGAGTTCTATATACACCATATGCACAATTGTTGCACTATGAAAGCAAAAGCAGAGGCCTTGATGAAAAAGATGCGCAAAAAAAAGCAAGGTTTGATAAAGAGCGTGCACTTTTAAAAGAACGCTTTGGGGATAAGCTTACAAAAGATGAGTTTTATAATATAAATTTAACATTAGACAGTGAAGATTTCGCGGAATCTGCGGCATTGCCTAAATGGGATATATAAATTATAACAAAATAAATGGAGGCTAATATGCAAGAGAATAAACCGGGACAAATGATTGCTTTTTCCGTTGCGGAAAATTTCAGAGAACTTGGCGGATACAAAAACAAAGACGGGAAAACCGTGAAACACGGTGCTTTTTACAGAACAGGGATGTTAAATGCCTTGTGCACAAAAGAAGATTTTGAAAAATTTAATTCGTTTGGGATAAAGACAATTATCGATTTTAGAAGCGAAAGTGAAATTAAACAAAACCCTGACCCTGTTTTTGAAAATGCCACACATCACATACAAAGTGCACTTTTTGACAAAGACGGCAAAGAAATGAATTTCGATTTGCAAGAGATTTTTGGAAGAGGCAAACAAGGCATTGAAGACATGCTTGCAAGCGTGCATGGCTCTTACACGACAATTGCGTTTAATAATCCAGGATATAAACTTTTGTTTAAATGCATAAAAAATGACGAATTACCATTGTTATTCCATTGCACAGCAGGAAAAGACCGCACAGGTGTTGCGGCGGCACTTATTTTGCGCGCGCTTAATGTTGACGATGAAATTATAATGCAAGATTACATGCTTACAAATATTTACAGGGACAACACAAGGGCAGACTTTATAAAAAAAGTTGGAGCAATTATAAAAGATATTGATTTAGAAAAAACCGCACAAGCTGTTTTAGGCGTTGAAGAAAAAGCGCTTAGAGCAACATTAAAATCAATAGATGAAAAATATGCGGATTTCAGCGATTATTTGGCAAAAGAATGCGATTTTTCAATTGAAGACCAAGCGGAAATGAGAAGAAGATATTTAGTAGATTAAATATATAAAAAAGACAAAAATTTATGGCTTGATAGGCCGATTTATTATAAAAAACAAAGGAGAATTTATTATGGCTACACCACATATCAGCGCAAACAAAGGAGATTTCGCAAAAACTATTTTAATGCCGGGAGACCCATTGCGTGCAAAATTTATAGCACAAACATTTTTGCAAAATATAAAAGAAGTGACATCAGTTCGTGGAATGTTAGGTTTCACAGGCACATATAAAGGCGAGGAGATTTCTGTAATGGGCAGCGGCATGGGCATGCCTTCTATAGGTATTTACTCATACGAATTATTCACACAATATGATGTTGAAAACATCATACGTGTTGGTTCAGCAGGCTCTTACAGCGATGCGGCGAAAGTGTATGATGTTGTAATGGCGAATGCAGCATATTCTGAAAGCAATTATGCATTTGTGCAAAACGGATATGATAAAGACATCATTCATCCTAGCGATGCACTTAATGAAAAATTGCGCCAAAGCGCCAAAAATTTAAACAAAACTATGATTGAAGGCGTTTTGCATTCAAGCGATGTTTTTTATAGAGATGATAATTCACCATATTGGCAAAAATTGCGTGATGAAAAAGGCTGTGTTGCAGTTGAAATGGAAAGTTTTGCACTTTTCCACAATGCGAAAGTAACAGGCAAAAACGCGGCTTGCATAGTTACTATTTCAGATAGCTTTACAACAAAGCAAGTTACAACTTCAGAAGAGCGCCAAAACAGCTTCACTAATATGATGGAAATTGCCCTTGGCACAATTTTAGTTTAGTTTGCTATCAAAACCAATGTAACTGCAATTTTAAACATAATGCAATGCGTTTTGAAGAATGATAGCAAACATGTAAACAAAACATAAAGTCAAATTCACGAATTTAACAATTAAAACAAAGCTATAAATAAAAGTATAGTGTAATTCACAAAATTAGCAATTAGTGCAAACTATTAAATGAAAGTATAGTGTAATTCACGAAATTAGAAATTAAAGCAAAGCTATAAATAAAACTTAATGTAGATAAGCAAACTTAACAATCAGCACAC
>CAYJGV010000039.1:0-21105 GCA_964369715.1 uncultured Bacteroides sp.
ACCCATTGAGTTGTTGGTTTTCTTTTGCTTACTTTTCTTTTTTCGAAAAGAAAAGTAAGTTATTGGGGTGTGTTTTCACGTAGGTTCACTTGATTTTCGACTGTTTCGTCTGTTTCCCAAACCCCTATGTTCGGATTAACAATTTGCTCTTGTTGAGAATACGCCATAGACGGCTTAACATACCCATTTTCAATTGCATTTTTACGTTGCTGTGCATCCCATGTTAAAGATTCACTCCCTAAATACAACTTTGTCCCATCTTCGGCAACGTCCTGAATAGTATTATTACTACTTTGACTATTGTTTTTTATATTATGCGCTTTACCTTTAAATAAATTATTAATTATACTCATGTTTTTCACCTCAAAAATAGTATGTCAAAAATATGAGTGTATATTCATACGATTTTTATTATTATAATTTATTATATTTAATATCAAGTTTCATCAATATCAGTAGATTTGTTTTTACGCACTATCCCAAAAATTGTAATTAATAACCCACTATAAATAAAATATATCATTGTAAATACCATTGTCGTTTCATCAGTTAATTTACCATCATTGATAAATCCTTCAACCCCATAAGTAGATAACCTACTTATAAAAGCAAATAAATTCATTGCTCCTGCCACTAAATATAATATACCCATGCCTTTTGAATTATAAGATACCTTACGTGTAATATATACATTTTTTACGGTTGCCATTGTAATAAAAAAGGTGGTTGATAAAAATAATATTATTATGCATTGAGTCGTAACAGGTGCCCAATCTTCACGATAAAATTCGCAAATAACCATATTTATCACTATTAAAATATATACAATAGATAATGTCTGCGACATTATCTTGTTTCTTATTTTTAACTCGTATTCATCAAAATAATTTTCTTGTTTCATTATTATTCCTCCCAAAAAAGTTCATCTAATGTTTTATTAAGCACTTTACAAATATCTATGCAAAGTTTCACACTCGGATAATAATCGCCCTTTTCAATTGCGTTAATCGTTTGCCGGCTAACATCAACTGCATCTGCTAAATTTTGTTGTGTCATATCAAGTGCAGCCCTCGCCGATTTTAATTTTAGATTCTTTGGCATAATTATCACTTCCTCTAACATTAGATTAACATGTCTTTTACATAATGTCAAGTATATTTGACTTTTTGTAAAATAATAATGTTAATATAGTTTTAATAATACACTAATTTACTTGACTGAATATGTAAACAGCTTTATACTTAGTATATATGTGGATTTTTACAATTTGTAAATTGAATTAATAAATCGGAGAAAAATTATGAATAATAATTTAAAAATAAATAATGAGTTAATAAATTTTATAGAGAAAAGCCCAAGTGCCTTTCACGCTGTAAATAATATTGAAAAAATGTTAATATCAAGTAATTTTACAGAACTTGTACCCAATGAAAAATGGGTTATTAATAGTGGAAAAAAATATTATATAAAATCAAATAATACCTCTATAATTGCATTTTCAATGCCTTTAAATGAATATAAAGGTGTTAAAATAATAGCTTCACACAGCGATGCACCATGCTTTAAACTTAAAGCAAATGCCGAAAAAAATGAAGCTAATGCATATGTAAAATTAAACGTAGAAAAATATGGTGGCATGATTTTAAGCACATGGTTTGATAGGCCGCTTTCTATTGCAGGCAGAGTAATTGTCAGCGAAAAAGGCAAACTTAATCAAAAACTCATCAATATCGATAAAGATTTAATGATGATACCAAACCTTGCTATTCATATGTCAGGGAGCAAGGGCACAAACAATGAAATCAGTGTACAAAAAGAAATGATGCCACTGATATCATTAACGGATAATAATTTAGAAATTAATTCTATAATTGCAAAAGAACTTAATGTAAATAAAGAAGATATTATAGATAGCGATTTATTTTTATACACAAGAGAAAAAGGCAAAATTTGGGGCGCAAATGATGAATTCTTATCTTCACCTCGTCTTGATGATTTACAATGTGCTTTTACTTCTATAAATGCATTACAAACAGCTGAAAATGAAAATAAAATTTGTATGGCAGTAATATTTGACAACGAGGAAGTGGGAAGCGGAACAAAACAAGGTGCACTTTCCACATTTTTATACGGTACATTAAGGCGTATTAATTTATCTTTCGGTAAAAGCGAAGAAGAAATGCTAATTATAAATGCAAACAGTACGATGATTTCTGCCGATAACGGACACGCTCTGCACCCAAATTATCCCGAAAAAGCTGATGTAACAAATAGACCTGTACTTGGAAAAGGGCTTTTGATAAAATATTCTGCAAATCAAAAATATACAACTGATGCTATGTCAGGTGCTGCTGTAAGAAAAATTTGTAACGATGCAAAAATAACATATCAAGTTTACCATAATAATTCTGATGTGTTAGGCGGAAGCACACTTGGCAATTTATCAACTATGCAATTGTCTATTCCATGTGCGGATATAGGTGCCGCTATGCTTGCAATGCACTCAGCATATGAAACAACAAGTTGTGAACAAACACAATGCTTGATTGATTTTATGAGTGCGTATTATCAAGCAGATTTTTACTAAAAAAATGTGCGGAGATTGCTTATGTATAAAAACAACACAGTAACGGCGATTATTGTTGCGGCAGGCACATCAAGCAGAATGGGTTTTGATAAATTATCATATGTATATAATGGTAAAACTATTTTTGAGCACAGCTTAAGTGCATTCGATACGCATGATTATATTGATGAAATTATTGTTGTTGCAGGCAATAATATCGATTTTATTAATGAGAAAATATGCAATTGCAAAAAAAAATATCATGTTGTAAATGGCGGTAAAACCAGAAGCGAAAGCGTCAAGAATGGTGTATTGAAGGCAAAATCGAAAATAATTGCAATTCATGATGCTGCAAGGCCATTTGTGTCATATGAAATTATTAAAAATACTATTGAAAAAGCATTAGAAATAGGTGCCGCGGCACCTGCTGTGCCTGTTAAAGATACAATTAAAATTGTAGATGAAACCCTTTTTGTTAAAAGTACACCAAATAGGCAAATGCTGTATGCGGTTCAAACACCACAATGCTTTAAAACAAAAGAATATATCGATATACTGCAAAATTATTATAATGAAAACGTCACAGATGATTGCTCACTATATGAAAATGCCAATCGTGCTGTGTTTTTAACACAAGGATGTTACAGTAATTTAAAAATTACAACAAAAGATGATTTGCCAATGAATATCAACAGTGAAGAGGGCGATAAAATGGATATTAGAATAGGGCATGGATACGATGTACATAAATTAGTAAGTGGCAGACTATTAATTTTAGGTGGTGTCATTATAGAGCATGAAACAGGGCTTTTAGGACATTCCGACGCCGATGTTTTGGCACATGCCATTGCCGATGCTCTTCTTGGGGCTGCGTGTATGGGGGATATAGGAAAAATATTCCCCGATACAGACAAGCAATTTAAAAATGCAAACAGTATTGAGCTTTTAAAAATAGTTACCGAAAAAATAAAAGAAAAAAATTATTCTATCGGGAATGTGGATAGCACTATTGTTTGTCAATCGCCAAAACTTGCATCATATATAGAAAAAATGCGTGAAAATCTTGCGCAGGCAATGGAAATAGAGCCTATGAATGTTTCGGTAAAAGCCACAACAGAAGAAGGCCTTGGATTTACAGGTGAAAAATTGGCAATAGCCGCACATGCAGTGTGTATTTTAAAAAGTAAAAATGACTAAATAAGCAAAATTTTCTTTATTTAAACATAATTTTATGGTATAATTATTTGAATAATTAAAAACTTATAGTTAAGAAAGAGGGTAGCGAATTGGATAGTTTAAATGAATTATGGTATGCGTTTTTAAGCACTATTCAAAATGCGCAATTAATAGATGTTCTCGATATTTTAATAATGGCAGTATTGATATACGGCATAATTAGCTTTGTGCGCAAAACTAATGCAACACAGATGTCAAGGGGCATATTGGTTGTTGTGCTGTTATATTTTGTTGCTGATATAGCTAATATGCGTACTTTTAGATACTTTGTAACCGAATTTACACTTTACGGTGTTATTGCAATGGTTGTTGTTTTTCAACCGGAACTTAGAAGGGCACTTGAAAGCATGGGCAGAACCAGCTTTTCAAAAGTTGCAATTTTTGGTATGAATTCTACGGTAAAAACACTTGTTGATACTTGGAAACATTCAATTATGGTCATGTCTGATACGGCAGAAAAACTTGCTATGCACAGAATAGGTGGCCTTATGGTTATAGAAAGAACGTCTAATTTAGATGAAATTATTAAAACAGGCACAAGAATTGATGCAGAAATTTCAACCGAGTTATTATCAAGCATTTTTTATGAAGGCACAGCACTTCATGATGGTGCAATTGTTATTAGAAACGGAAGAATTGCCGCGGCAGGATGTTTGCTGCCATTATCAAGTAATTTAGAAATTGGCAAAGATATGGGTACACGTCACCGCGCGGCGCTTGGAATGAGCGATAGCTCGGATGCACTTATAATAGTTATAAGTGAGGAAACAGGCATTATTTCTCTTGCGAAAAATGGTATTATTGTAAGAAGGCTTGAAAGGCAATCGCTTATAAATATGCTTCAAGCTGATTTATTGCCAAAGGAAGAGGAAACAAAGAAAAAACCACTTGCGGCATTTTGGAGGAAAAAAGATGGACAATCAAACCAATAGTACAAAACAAAATGCAAAAAGCCTTAACACATTGTTGCAAACAAAACAAGCAACGATGATTATCTCGCTTGTTTTAGCATTTATAATTTGGCTTATTGTTGTTACTACAATAGACCCGGCGACAGAAAAAACTATGCCAGTTACTGTAGATTTTTCTTTTAATGAGGCCGCTTATACAAGCCAAGGCTTAAGCATAGTTGAAAAACCTTCACTAACGCTTAACGTAGCGGTAGAAGGTGATGGAATTGAACTTGCAAGCTTATTGCAATCAGATTTAATAGCCTATCCCGATTACTCTAGTGTTAAAGGCTCAGGGACATATACATTGCCTCTTGCCGTCAATTATTCCGGTTCCGGTAATGTTAATATAAAAGATAATGATTTTGGATATATTACATTAACTTTCGATAAATTGATAACAATAAAACACACAATTTCAGTAAATGTTACAGGCGTTGAAGTAATTGATGGATATTATATGGATTTACCGGTGACATCGTCCACAGAGGTAACACTCTCAGGCCCTGAAAGTGCGATTGCGCCAATAAAAAGTGTAGTTGCCACTGTTGTCCTTGAAGAGCAGCGCACTGAAAGTGCAATTGTAAATACAAGGCTCGATTACCTTGATGAAAACGGAAATATTGTAAGCAGTTCGGATATAACAACAGATGTCGACCAAGTTGAAGTAACTATTCCCATTTACCCAATTAAAGAAGTTCCGCTTTCGATTGAATTTACAGGCGTGCCTACAGGATACGACCCGACAGTTCTTGGCGCAACTTTAAGCGAAAAAACAATTAGGATAGCGGGCCCTGAAGCACAAATCGAAGGTATTACAAGTGTTAATGCAGGTGCAATTGATTTATCAACCTTTGTTTTAGGTGAAGAAATAATTTCTAATATTGTTTTACCTGAAAATATCAGAAATGTTGATGGATTACAAACTGTAACGGTTTATTTTGACACACAAGGCTATTCAACCCAAACCGTAACTGTTACCGAATTTAGTATAATTAACCTTCCGGATGGCGTTGAGATCACTTTCCCAACAGGAAGAATAAACACCGTTAGGCTTGTTGGCGAAGATAGCGAGCTTACAGAGCTTTCCGACACAAGCGTTGTTGCAGTTATTGATGCAGCGAATTTAACTGTGGTTAGAGGGCAGCAAAATATACCGGCTCAAATTATAGTTTCATCGACTGATACTGTTTTTGCAACAGGAAAATACAGTATTTTATGTGAAGTAGAGCAAGTAGAAACAGATGAGTAAAGCTAAACAATTTTTAGTTTATGCTTTAAATAGCGACCGCACCGCCTAAATAATGGATTTGGAGAAAAAATGATAATTGTTAACCAAATTCGTCTACCACTTTCTTGCACAAAAGAAGATGCAATAAAACGTGCAATAAAAATTATTGGAATCGGCAAAGAGAATATAGATTTTGCAGATATTGCAAAAATTTCGGTAGACGCACGAAAAGGGACGCCGATGCTTGTGTATTCGGTGGCAATAAAATTAATAGATGAAAGTGCACAGCATGCTTTGGCAGGCTGTGCACCGTGTGTTCAAACAGTTAAAGAGCTGCCGGCTTTTATATTAAAACCGAGTAAAACTGAAAAAAGGCCTATAATATGCGGTTTTGGGCCGGCAGGTATGTTTTGCGCACTCGCTTTGGCACGTGCGGGCTATCGACCAATTGTTCTTGAACGTGGGCCAAAAATGGAAGATAGAATCAATGCAGTTAGTACATTTGAAAAAGGCGGAAATTTTGATAAAAATGCAAATATTCAATTTGGTGAGGGCGGCGCCGGAACTTTTTCTGATGGAAAATTAACGACAAGAATAAACAATTATTTATGCAGATTTGTAATTGACGAGCTTATTAATTTTGGCGCACCTATTAATATTGCAATAAAACAAAAACCTCATGTTGGTACAGATATATTACGTGACATCATTGTAAATATGAGAAAAGAAATTGAAAACCTCGGTGGAGAAATTAAGTTTAACACTCAATTGAAAGAAGTCATTACAAAAAACGGTGCAGTTACAGCAGTTAAAACAAACGATGAAACATTAGAGTGTGAAACACTAATTTTGGCAATTGGACATTCGGCAAGAGATACTTTTAAAATACTAAGCGAAAGCGGTATGTCACTTATGGCAAAACCCTTTAGTGTAGGCTTTAGAATAGAGCATTTGCAAGAAAAAATCGAGCAAAGCTTGTATCATGAGGCCGCAGGACATGAAGCATTGCCAAGAGGTGAATATCAGCTTTCACAACATGTGGGAAAAAGGTGTGTATACACATTTTGTATGTGCCCGGGGGGCAGTGTTGTGCCTGCGACAAGTGTTGAAAATGCAGTTGTTACAAACGGAATGAGCCTTCATGCACGAGATGGAAAAAATGCAAATGCGGCTGTTGTTGTAAGTGTTAATGAAAACGACTTCAACAATGATGCGTTTAAAGCGATTGAATTTCAAGAAAAGCTTGAAAAAAGCGCTTTTGTTGCAGGTGGAAGCAATTATAATGCGCCTGCACAAAATGTGCAGAGCTTTTTAAATGACAATGATAATTTAAATATAACAAGTGTATCACCAACTTATTCAAGAGGGGTAACACCGTTTAATTTAACAAATATTTTACCTGAAGAGCTTGCGAAATCACTTAAAATAGGTCTGTCTTCATTTGATAAAAAAATACAAGGTTTTACCGACAGCGAAGTAATTATAACAGGCCTTGAGACAAGGACATCTTGCCCTGTGCGCCTTTGCAGAAACGAAGATGGACAAAGCGTTGATATAAAAGGCGTGTTTCCATGTGGAGAGGGCGCAGGTTACGCAGGCGGAATTATGAGCGCGGCTGTTGACGGCTTGAAAACAGCAGAAAAAGTATCATTAAATTATGTATAAAGTGTATAAAATACAACTCGCAAATTTAATTTGCGGAAAGGTTATTGTATAATGTTTTATCGTTCTTGGCAAATTAATAAAATTGATGAGAATAAATCAAAGCAAATAAGTGAAAAGTTAAATATTCCACGAATAGTAAGCGATATTTTAGTTGCTAGAGGAAACACCGAAGAAGACCTTGTAAGTGAAGTATTATTCATAGATAAAAACTTGCCCGACCCAAATAAAATGCATGGAATGAAAGAAGCGGTAGAGCGAATTTTAACAGCAGTGGATAATGGCGAGCGCATAGTTGTATTTGGCGATTATGATGTAGATGGTGTTACTGCAACAGCATTGCTTTATTCTTATTTAGATAGCATTGGTGCAGAAGTTTATTATAAATTGCCCACAAGGTCAGAAAATGGCTATGGGTTATCATCAAAAGTTGTTGAAGATTTAGCACAAAAAAATGTCGATTTAATAATTACAGTTGACAATGGAATATGCGAGTGCGAGGCGGCAGATAAAGCAAACGAGCTTGGTGTTGACCTAGTTATTACAGATCATCACATTGCGCCGGAAGTTTTGCCAAAGGCTGTAGCGATAGTTGACCCTCAGTTGCCACAAGATGAAAGCGAATATAAAATGCTTTGTGGCGTTGGCGTTGCTTTAATGCTTGCAGCTTGTTTAGAGGGTTGCACTCCGGAAGAGCTTTTGCCTTTTTACGGTGATTTTGCCGCTATCGGAACAATTGCTGATATAATGTCCCTTACAGGTGTAAACAGAAAGATTGTTGAAGAAGGGCTTGTGATGCTTCAAAACACACAAAGGCCGGGAATTGCAGCATTAATAGAAAGTTGCGGCCTTGCAGATAAAGAGATAAAGGCAGAGAACATCTCTTTTGCTATATCGCCAAGATTAAATGCCGCGGGAAGAATGGACAATGCGTCGGCCGCACTTGAATTACTGCTTTGTGAAGATATTGAAGAAGCAGAGGAACTTGTAAATTTGCTTGAAAGCCAAAATATAGCAAGGCAAAAAGAAGAACAAGAGATTTTAGAAGATGTTTTAAATAAAATAAATGCAGATGTTAATTATCAAAAAGAACGTATTATAGTTGTTTTTGCGCCAAATTATCATCAAGGTGTTATAGGTATAGTCGCTTCAAGGGTAGTGGATTTTTACGGCAAACCTGCAATTATTATTTCAATTGATGAAAATGGCGAGGGAAAAGGCTCCGGCAGAAGTGTTGCCGGAATATCACTGTATAATGGAATTGCTTCGTGCGAAGATTTGCTTTTGCGCTTTGGTGGGCACGACCTTGCAGCAGGCTTAAGTATAGATAAAGATAATATAAATCTTTTCAGAAAAAGAATTAATGAATGGGCGCTTACTGAGTATGAAACCATTACATACCCACCCATTAAACTTGATATTGAAGTTAAATTAAACGAAATATCGGAAGATGTGCTAGAAGACGTCTCAAAACTTGCACCGTTTGGACATGCAAATCCAATGCCGCTGTTTTTGATAAAAGGAATATCTATCGAAGCGATATATCCTGTTAGCGATGGAAAACATTCAAGATTAAGACTAAGCAAAACAGGCGTAAGTTTTTATGCTGTTTACTTTGGAAAAAACCCACAAAATTCTCCGTATAATGTCGGTGATATTGTCGACGTAGCGATTAGTTTATCTATGTATGAGAGTAAAAACGGAAATGTTTTATCAGGGCGAATAAAAGAGATGCGCCCTTCATCTTTAACACAAGAACATCTTGAATACATAGCCATTTATGAAGCACTTTGCAGCGGTGCAAACTTAACAAGTGAACATAAACAAAAAATTTGCCCAAACAGGCAAGATACCGTAGACGTTTATAGGCAAGCTCAAAACGGAATTAATTCAGATGATTTAAGGCCTCTTTTTGCTAAATTGGGTGAACACCGCACAGGAAAAATTTTAGTGTCACTTCAAGCTTTATTAGAGCTTGAACTTATAAAAAAAGATGAGTTGAGTGGTGCACAAATTTACACAGCAGTTGATAATGCACCAAAAAAAGATTTGGCGCTTGCGCCTGTACTGGCTAAATTATCATAGTGTTTTAAATTATTATAATAATATAAAGTATAATTTGCTTTGTGCTTTATGAATTTTTAAATATAAAAACAACTTATTTTGGGAGTTAATTTTTTAATGCAAAGTTTTATAGAATTAAAAGAAGCTATTGAAAAAACAGGCAAGCCATATGATATTGCAAAAATTGAGAAGGCATATAATATTGCCAATGAAGCGCATGGAGACCAAACAAGGCTATCCGGCGAAAGTTATATAAGCCATCCAATAGCAGTTGCAGCAATTGTCCTTGAGCTTGGAATGGACACAGACACAATTATTGCCGCACTTTTACACGATGTTGTCGAAGATACTGTGCTTACAACCGCACAAGTGCAAGCGGATTTCGGCAAAGATGTAGCGCAAATTGTAGATGGTGTAACAAAGCTTGGTAGAATTAAATTTTTATCGGTAGAAGAGCGTCAAGCAGAAAATTTGCGTAAAATGCTAATGGCAATGAGCAAAGACGTTCGTGTTATGATTGTTAAGCTTTGTGATAGAGTGCACAATATGCGAACAGCATTTGCATGGCCCGAGCAAAAACAAAGGGATAAAGCCCTTGAAACAATGGAAGTTTATGCGCCAATAGCGCACAGGCTTGGCATGAGCACGCTTAAAGAGGAATTGGAGGATAGCAGTTTAAGTTATCTTGACCCTGTAGGTCACGAAGATATTGTAATGAAGCTATCAAAAAACGGAAGTGCAAAAACTTTCGTCACTTCTGTTGCGCAAAAAATTGAAGAGCGTTTAAAAAGCAATAATATAAATAATTGTACAATAAAACGAAGAGTAAAAAGTATTTACGGAATTTACCGTAAAATGTATGTGCAAAATAGAGATTTTGAAGAGATATATGACATTTATGCAATTAGAATTATCGCAAATACTGTAGGTGAATGTTACCATGCACTTGGCATTATTCACGATATGTATCACCCAATACCAAACAGATTTAAAGATTATATATCTACCCCAAAACCGAACATGTACCGCAGTTTGCACACAACAGTTGTTGGCAATGAAGGCATAGCATTCGAAGTGCAAATTCGCACATGGGAGATGGACCAAACCGCAGAATTTGGCGTTGCGGCACATTGGAAATATAAAGCTGGAATTAGCTCGAAAGATAAATTAGATGATAGAATTGCTTGGGTGCGTCAAATCTTAGAAGGGCAACTTGAAAACGAAGATGTAGGCGAGATTTTAAGCAGTTTAAAAAGCGAACTTTTACCCGAAGAAGTTTTTGCTTTTACACCCAAAGGCGATGTAATCAATTTGCCAATGGGCTCTACCGTAATCGATTTTGCATACGCAATTCATTCCGCGGTAGGCAACCGCATGGTGGGCGCAAAAGTTAACAGCAGAATGGTTTCAATAGAGCACAAAGTTGCAACAGGTGAAATTATTGAAATTTTAACAGGCCCAAAAGATAAAGGCCCCAGCAGGGATTGGCTTAATATTGTTGCGACCAGTGAAGCAAAAAATAAAATAAGAAGCTGGTTTAAAAAAGAGCGTAAAGATGAAAATATCATAGAAGGTAAAACTGCACTTGAAAAAGAATTACGCAGAAATTTAATTAATATACCCGATGATAAATATGACGATTTCATGACTGAAATTGCAAAAAGTCAACGTCTGCAATCAACACAAGAAATGTATGCATCCTTAGGTTACGGTGGAATGCAATTGTCACGCTTAATGATGCGCATTAAAGAAGAATACACAAAAATTCAAAAAGAGCAAGCGCCGGTTGCGGCTTCAGCAGTGCCAATAAGAACACAGCCAAAGAATATGAAAAGCGGCGAAGGTGTAATTGTCGAAGGAATAGGCAATTGCCTTGTTAAATTTGCCAAATGCTGTTCACCTTTACCCGGCGATGACATTGTTGGCTTTGTAACACGTGGTTTTGGTGTATCTGTTCATAAAAAAGCATGTAAAAACGTTGAAATTGGCTTAAACGGTGAAGACAAAGCACGCTGGCTTGGCGCACATTGGGCAGATAATTTACAAGAGAGTTTTAAATCAGAACTTGAAATATCTGCAGTTGATAGAAATGGCCTAACAGCCGACGTCGCTTTCGCAATTGCTGATATGCGCATACCATGCTATGCTCTTTCAGCAAGGCAAGTCTCAGGCGGCAGGGCAAAAATGTCTATCACTATAGGCATCAACAGCATAGATCACCTTAACACAGTCGTTTCAAGGCTGATGAAGATAAAGAGTATAACTAATATTACACGCGTCTAATTTTTAGGCACGCTATAATGCACCTACTGCGTCGCTATCTGCAAAATTTCAATTCAGTTGTGTACATTTAGTACACGCTATCTTGAAATTTATTGCCAGTTAGCATTAGGCACATTCTAGCGGCCTAAAAAGCAGCGCATGCTATAACTCTCAAAATTATCTGATTATCTGGAGGAATATTTTGTTACAATTAAAAAACAAAAAAAATATACGTGCGATAACCTTATGTTTGTGTGCACTTTTAGGTGCGATTTTCTTTATAGCTATTTACGGCACAGCAACCCTTGATGTCACAAATGACATATGGATATACGAAGGCTATGACGAAAACGACATAACACAACATTATCAAGGTTGGTTAGCTTTTAGACAAGCCGAGTGGACTTTTCCAATTTTATATACCGATCAATTGGGCTATCCCGGTGGAACATATTTATCTTACATGGATGTAAACCCAATATTTGCTGTGTTTTTCAAAATATTAAATCCGCTATTACCACAAACTTTTCAATTTTTTGGCATTTTTGTTTTTATGTGCTTTATTTTGCAAGGCCTAGCATCAGGTATGTTGTTGTGGAGAATAAAACAAAGCAGTGTTTTTACTTTAATAGGTTCGATGTTTTTTATAAGTGCACCGATTATATTAGAGCGTGCTTTCAGGCATACTACCTTGACAGCGCACTTTTATGTGTTATTTGCAATTTATTTTTATTTTACAGTGCGTGATAAAGTGCGAAGTGGTGAAAAACCAAAACTTCCATGGCAAATGTGGGTTTTAAACATCACAAGTGTTGGCGTATCGCCCTATTGGCTTGCCATGACAATGATGTTTACATTACTTTCATTAATAGAAATAGCAAAAGCAAGTGGCAAAAAATCTTATTTAAAGTGTGCAATAATATTTTTTGCCAACGGAATAGGTGCTATGATTCTTGCTTTTGTTTTAGGCACAATAGGTGGTGAAAGCTCGTTTGAACGGGCAGGTTTTGGCAATTATTCAATGAATCTTAATGCTTTTTATAACCCCACAAGTTTGGGTGGTTATGAATGGTCGTACTTCTTAAGCACGCATAATCAAGTGGGCGGAAATTATGACGGCTTTAATTATCTTGGTGTTGGCGTTTTATTAATGTTGTTTACAGTAGTGGTTTTTTGCTTTAATCATTTAAGCAAAATCGAAAATGCAAAAACAGTAATTATAGCGTTTTTGAAAAAATATGCATGGCTTATTGCGGCATGCGTGTTTTTAACTATGTTTGCTTTGTCAAATGTAATTAAATTCAACAGTGTTACATTATTGACAATTCCGCTACCTGAATTTATTTTAGATTTATGTAATATCTATAGGGCAAGTTCTCGCATGTTTTACCCTGTTTATTATATATTAATTTTGTGTGGAATTTATGGTATAAATAAATATTTTAAAGGACGAGCTGCAAATATAATAATAGCTTTTTTCTTGATTGTTCAAATAGCAGATATTTCAGGGGCGTTACTTCAAAAAAATAATATGATGCGTTCTGCAAACGATGAAACAGTGCCTGTCACAGCAGGAACCAATCAAGGCGGAATGCGTTTAAGAATGGATCATTTTAATGAAATATATGAAGTTCTAGAAGGCAAAGGAGAAACCCATTCGACATTAGTATTCGAATGGGTAATTCCTGAACAATTTTATCGTGATGCATTAATTTTTTCTGCCTTGCAAGAAGAAATGAATACAACAGTAGTAAATGCAAATTCAGGTGATTATACTGCAACAGAAGATTTTATTGAAGAAACATTTACTGATTTGGAAAATGGTATTTATGATAAAGATACAATTTACGTGACATATTTAAGCGAAAATTTTGAAAAATGGCACGAAGCATTAAAAGACGAAGATGTGGAATTTGTATTGACAGAGTGTGGAGCTTATTTTGTTATACCTAATTAAAAAGCATTAAATATATTTTGGAGTTTTAAAATGAGAGCAGTAGTCCAACGAGTAAAAAATGCAAGTGTAACTATCGATGGGAAAGAGACACGCAGTATAAAAGATGGCATAGTAATTTTATTTGCCGTAAAAGAAGCAGATACAAAAGAGATGTGCACAAAGATGGCTGACAAATGTGCTAATTTACGCATATTTGATGACGAAAACGGCAATTTAAACATATCTGCCGTGCAATTGTCATACGAGGCATTGGTGGTTTCAAATTTTACACTTTATGGTGATACAAAAAAAGGTAAACGCCCAAGCTTTATTGCTGCTGCAAAGCCACCTCTTTCGGTGGATTTATATAAATTGTTTGTAAGTGAACTTAAAAATACAAATCTTAGCAATGTCGTCACGGGTGAATTTGGCGCTGACATGCAAGTTAGCCTTGTTAATGACGGCCCAATAACAATTGTGCTTGACACAGACGAATGGAAAAACAAATAATAAATAGGAGAACATTATGCAATATTTTCACATTACTGCATCAGAGCCTTTATACACAAACACATTTTTAATTTTAACAAAAAACAAAAAGGCAGCGATAATAGACCCCGCGGCAAACGTAAAAGAATATGAACTGCTTTTAGAAGCACATGATGCAAAATTAACGCATGTTTTATTAACTCACGGCCATTTTGATCATACAAGTTCTGCGATTGAATTAAGCAAAAAACATAGTGCGCCAATTTATTTAGGTGAGGGCGACAGCTCATCAAATAGGCTTTTTCCTATGAAAAACGGCGAGTTTACACCGTATAAGGACGGCGAAAAAATAATTGTGGACGAAGATTGCATATTTGAAGTTATTGCAACCCCAGGTCATTCAAAGGGCAGTGTTTGCCTTTTATGCGAAAGCGAGAAGCTTATGTTCACAGGCGATACTCTATTTGCAAATAATATCGGTAGATGCGATTTAGAGGGTAGTAACTATGAAACAATGTTAAAAAGCCTTAAAAAATTGCAAGAAAAAGTTGATGATACCGTTGAGGTTTTACCCGGTCACGGAGAATTTTCACAATTCGGTTACGAGAAAGAGAATAATCAATATTTTAAAAAATGATGAATTTATATATACACGGACTAAACTCTGTTTATGAGCCGGAACATGTTGTTAGGATATTTTTTCCTAAAGCAGTGTTAATTAAAAAATATCCAAATGCAAAAAACAATAAAAATTGCATAATAATAAAAAAGACGAAGAAACGTCTTTTTTGTGCTGTAAGAAAAGACAAAGCAATTGCATATAAAAAAATGGATGTAAAAGAAATTGCAAATTTAAAAAATTTACCGCATGAAGATGAACAAAAGCAAATTGAATATGTGATATCATGTTTAATTTACGATATATTATGCAAAACAGAAAATAAACGACCACCATGGGGTATGTTAACCGGTGTACGCCCTGTAAGAATTATACATGATATGAGGGCGGCAGGGAAAACGCAGCAAGAAATAAAAAACAGATTTTGTAATCAATATTTTGCACAGGAAAATAAATTTGATATATCGTGTGATATTGCAAATATACAAAGGCCGATTATTGAAAGCAGTTTGAGTGTTAAACGACCTTACAGCCTTTATATATCGATACCATTTTGCCCCTCACGTTGCAATTATTGCAGTTTCGTGTCACGTACAACAGGGCATTCACAGCAAATTATAGATGAATATGTAAATAAATTGTGCATGGAGATTGCATATACCGCTAAAATTGCACAAAAAAATAATTTGTCACTTTGCACTATCTATATTGGCGGTGGCACACCGACATCATTAAATGAGCAACAACTTGAAAAATTGATGCAAACCGTAAAAAATAATTTTGATATAAATAATTTACAAGAATATACGGTTGAAGCAGGAAGACCGGATTGTACAAATTATGAAAAACTTGAAATAATAAAAAAATATGGTGCAAGCAGAATTTCAATTAACCCACAAACAATGTCAGATGAAGTTTTAAATGCCATTGGAAGAAAACACACTGCCGATGATATTATAAAATGCTTTAATGATGCACGCAAAATAGGGCATGACAATATCAATATGGACTTAATTGCCGGGTTAAGCAAAGATACTTGCGAAAGCTTTGAAAAAACACTTAAGCGCATTTTGGTTTTAAAGCCTGAAAATATTACAATACATACATTGACGCAAAAGAGAGCAAGCAATATTGTAATAGATGGAAAAGAGCATAAATATGACGATGTATCGCAAA
Source organism: uncultured Bacteroides sp. (assembly GCA_964369715.1). Classification (GTDB taxonomy): domain Bacteria; phylum Bacillota; class Clostridia; order Oscillospirales; family Ruminococcaceae; genus Ruthenibacterium. The sequence goes on from CAYJGV010000039.1 coordinate 16,192, forward strand.
TGTTAAATACGTCTGAAATGCTTTTAAGCGATGCAAATTATCTGCCTTATTATTTATATCGTCAAAAAGGCACACTTGGGAATTTAGAAAATATAGGATATACTAAACAAAATTTCACAGGGCTTTATAATATTTATATTATGGAGGAAATTCACAGCATTTTGGCAGTTGGTGCCGGTGCTTCAACAAAATTAGTAGACAAAAGCACAGGAAGAATAGAGCGAATATTTAATCATAAATACCATACCGAATACTTAGAGCGTTTTGAAGAAGTTCTTAAACGAAAAGAGAAAGTGGGAGAGTTTTATGGCTAATAATTTAATTTGGATTCCCAAAAGGCTTGTAGAAATTGGACTTTTAAACATTGCATCGCTTAGCTCAAAGCAATTTGTTCAGCATTGCGAGCAAGTTTACGATTTCCGAATTGCAAATGCAGCAAACGATGTTTTGCAAAGTTCTGCAAGAATAATAATGTTGACAGGGCCTTCTGCTTCAGGGAAAACAACAACTTCAAAAAAATTATCCGAGGCTTTAATCAGGACAGGCTGTAATGCTGTAGTTATTTCGCTTGATAATTTTTTTAAAGACCTTGAAGATTACCCTCGTCTTGCAGATGGTTCACCCGATTATGAAAGTGTTGATGCACTTGACATAGTTCGAATTAATGAATGCTTAAATGAACTTATAACCAAGAAAAAAACAAATATACCCGATTTTGATTTTCACCGTTCAAAAAGCATAAAAGCTGATATACCAATTGAAATGGGCGAAGGGGTTGTTATAGTAGAAGGTATACATGCATTAAACCCAAGGCTTACAAGTCATTTGCCGGCAAAAAGCACTTTTAAAATTTATGCAGGCTTAAGAGAAGAATACTCGCTTAACGGGCAAAGAATTTTGGCAACAAGGGACGTTAGGCTTGCAAGGCGTATGGTAAGAGATAACCAGTTCAGAGGTCATAGCCTTGATAAAACACTGGGGATGTGGCAATCGGTTTGTGACGGTGAAGATAAATACATAAAAATATTTAAACCCGAGGCAGATTTATTGCTCGATACAAGTTTTTCTTATGAGGTTTGTTGCCTTGCGCCATATATGCTTAATTTACAAAAGCAGATGAAGCCAAATAGTCCATATAAAAGTATGATGAATAATTTGTGTTCAAGGCTTGCACTGTGTGCAAACATAGAAGAACAGGCTATTCCTAAGGGTTCGATGCTTAGGGAATTTATAGGTTAGTTCACAAAAAATTAATATTTTATATAATAAAAATATATAGTTTACAGTATTAAATTATTAAAATAGCCAAAAATTAAACTGAAATTATGTTAATTATATAATATTATAAAAAAAATATAGTTAACTATTGCAAAATCCTGTGATATCTAGTACAATATTAAACATGCATTGTGAAAATTAGTGGTGTTTAAGCGAAAGGATGGTTTTGCATGGAGTTAAAACAAAAGTATTCTATGCAAGATTTAATGCAAATTGTAAAACGTTTGAGAGACCCTGAAAATGGTTGCCCGTGGGACAAAGAACAAACGCATGAATCTATTCGTAAAAATTTCATTGAAGAGACTTATGAGGTTGCAGATGCTATAGATTTAAAAGATTCATACTTGCTTTGCGAAGAGCTTGGCGATGTGCTTTTACAAATTGCTTTGCATACGCAAATGGAAGATGAGATCGGAAATTTCACAATGGACGATGTGACCACAGGAATTTGCAAAAAACTAATAGAACGCCATCCGCATATTTTTGGCACAGTACAAGCGGATACATCTGAAAAGGTGCTTCAAAATTGGGAAGAGATAAAACGCAAAGAGAAAAAACGCAATACAGCAGCGGAAAATTTAGATAGTGTTCCAAGGGCATTGCCACAATTAATGCGCAGTACAAAATTGCAAAAAAGGGCGGCTGATTACGGCTTTTGCTATAAGAGCACACAAGATGCCTTAAAAGACCTTGAAAGCGAAATTGACGAGCTAAAGCAAGCGCTTATTGAAGGTGACGACAACAATATTAAAGATGAATTAGCAGACGTGCTTTTTGCGGCAACAAATATTGCAAGGATGCAACATTTTGATGCGGAAGAAGCATTAACACAGTGTAATGATAGGTTTACAGCTAGGGTAAAAGCGGTTGAAGAATTGACATTACAGCAAGGGAAGACAATGGCAGAATTAAGCGATGAAGAGCTTGATGTGCTATGGAAACAAGCTAAGGTTTTAACAAAGCTTTGAAATAGCTTTGATAAAAATATTATTCCTTTATGGAGGTTATTAAAAATGACAAAAGTTGAATTGATTGCAAAAGTTGCAGCAGATGCTGAAATCAGCAAAAAAGACGCAGAGAAAGCAGTTAGTGCTATGCTTGAAGGCATTACAAATGCATTAAAAGCAGGCGATAAAGTTTCTTTAGTTGGTTTTGGTACATTCGAAACACGTAAACGTGAGGCACGCACAGGCCGTAATCCTCAAACTAAAGAAGAAATCCAAATTCCGGCATGCACAGTTCCTGCATTTAAAGCCGGCAAAGGTTTAAAAGACGCAGTAGCAAAATAATTTTATTTTAATTTAAGTAAACACAGCCGCCTGAAAGCATTGAGCTTTGTGGCGGTTTAGTGTTTTTAAGGGTGAAAAATGAGAATTGATAAATTTTTAAAAGTTAGTCGCTTAATAAAAAGAAGAACTCTTGCAAACGAAGCAGCAGACGCAGGCAGAATAAGTGTTAACGGTAAAGTGATAAAAGCGAGCTATACAGTTAAAGAAGGCGATGTAATCGAAATTGCTTTTGGACAACGTCCTGTTAAAGTGAAAGTTATCTCTTTAGATATGCCAAAAGGAAAAGACGTTGCAAGAGAAATGTACACAATAATTTCAGAATAATTTTAATATATAACTGCATATATATAATCGAGGCTTATTTTAAATTTAACGATAATTTAATTTATAAATACAAACCTACTTTCTGTTGTCATAAATATATGATGAAACTTATTTTAAAACGCAAAGTAACTTTTTGTCATTCCGAGCATAGCGAGGAATCCGTTTTCTATACTATATTGTAGTGAAATAACAGAAATGTACTGTAAAAATTATATTTTTAACAATACGAAGTTTAAATGTTTACTTTGAAAGCGAGGTTGTATATATGCAAATGCAAAACAACACAAATTCTGTACATAATTTGATATTGGAAAATAGAAATTCACTTTCAATAACCGGTGCTGTTTCCGTCAGTGCATACGATGAAACAGGCGCGCAAATTATAACAAATATGGGTCTGCTTACAATAGGCGGAAAAGATTTATGTGTAAGCGAACTTTCTGTGCAAAGTGGCGAGGTTAAAATTTCGGGCGAAATAGAATATATCCAATATACATCACCAAAAGAAAAGATGGGCTTTTTTAAAAGGTTGGTGAAATAATGGTTGCGCTAATTCCTGTTGGTGGTGCATTTCGTGACACTATAAGCTCATTGGGATTAGGTTTGATTTTATGCATATTTTACAGGATATTGCGCATTGTTTTCGGCGAAAAATATCAAATGATAATTGTAAGTGATGTGCTGTTTTTTATTGGAGCCGGCATTTTATATCGTGCGGCAGTTGCCGGTGTTTTTGAGGGCGGCACTATGCGATGGTACACCGTAATAGGTACGTTAATATCATATTTTGCTTGCCATTATGTCTTTTCTAAAATAATAATTGTAAGTGCTTATTACATTAAAAGTGTTGCAATGTTACCTATAAATTTGCTTTCAAAATATGCATTAAATCCATTATTAAAGCTTATAAAGCCAATTATTCATAATTTATCACAAAAATTTGCTAAAAATATTGAGTATAAGGTAAAAAAGCGCAAAAGACTATTGCAAAATGATGGTAAAATGTTGTATAATTCATAATGTATCAATATATTTATTTTCAGGCAAGGGAGGTAAAAAGTGCAAGAACGTAAAAGAGAAAAAAGCAGCATAGGTTCAATTGCATTTTTTGCCTTATCGCTGCTTATATGTGTTTATTTTTTAAGCATAATAATTACCACGCAAATTGAAATTAACTCTAAAGAAAAACAATTGTTTAATGTACAAGGTCAAGTTTTATCGCAACAAATAGAGAACGATGAACTACAAAGAGCACTTGATACAGACAGCGAAGAAGAATACATAGAAAGAGTTGCCAGAGAAAAACTGGGTTATTCTTTGCCGGACGAAAGAATTTATGTAGATATGTCAGGCAATTAAAATATGCAAATAAATTAATGCAACAAAAAGAAGGGGGCCATTATTTTTCTATGGCAGTAGAAGTAGGAGAAATTCTTGAAGGAAAAGTTACAGGGATTAAAAAGTTCGGCGCATTTGTAACATTGCCCGAGGGTGAAACAGGAATGGTGCACATTTCTGAAGTATCGTTAAATTATATCGAAAATTTAAGCGACGTTTTAAGTGATGGGCAAAGTGTTAAAGTTAAAGTTTTAAGCGTAGAGAGTGGCAAAATTGCTCTTAGCATAAAACGTGCACAGGCTCCTGCGCCTCGCCGCACACAGCGCGCAGACACAGGTAAAGTGTGGCAACCAAAAGCACATAGTGCACCACAAACCGAATTGTCATTCGAGGAAAAAATGAGCCAATTTAAAAGCAGAAGCGAAGAAAAAATTTCCGATTTACGCAAAGTTACAGAGGCAAGGCGTGGCGGCGGTTATTCTCGCAGAGGGCATTAAAAATTATTTTTACATTTAATTATAGCGGCTGTGATGAAATTGAATTTCATTACAGCCGTTGTTTGTTGTTTGCAATAATTAAACTATTATATTTGGCACAGTTAAATTATTATTTTTGATAAAGCATAATATAATAAGGCTCTATAATAAATGTTGGGGTAAGAAATTAGAGCCTACTAAAAAAACAA
>CAYJGV010000040.1:0-20942 GCA_964369715.1 uncultured Bacteroides sp.
ATAGACTTAACACCTCTATTAAAGCAGATGAAAAAAGGCTCGCTGAGATAAAAGTGTTGCAAACTCACATCAGAAATTATCGCAAGACTTTCCCAAGAATAAAGTTCGCTCAAACTTCCAAAAGGTTTCAAATCGCAGGGCACTTTTGCGTTGATAAGAAGCTTTTCACCAATATCCGCCAAAAATGGGTTTGTGAGTAAAACATGAATTTGTGGTGTTTTTGCGAAAGGGCAAGCGCCTGTTTTAGGTTTTCTTCTTCATTTTGCTTTAGCAGAAAAAAGCAAACAGTATGCTTTAGATAACGCCTATGAAGAGGCACATCACACACATCATAATTAAACAGATGTGCACCGAGTTTATTAAGACGCTCTTCATCTCCGTCTCTTTGATGAGCATTTTCACCGTCTTTTTGCAAAAACACAAGAACACAAGATGCCAAAGAGCCCTCTTTTTCCCTTTTTCGAATGTCTTCACATAGAAGCAAGCTGCGCTCTGACACCTCGGTAAACACACACAGTTTACCGCGTTCGATAAAACGATAGCTGAATTTAGATAGATAGTTCTTGAAAAAATTGAGCACAAAACCCAAGACCAACAGGGATAAAAGCATGTGCATAAATGCGGTGTAGTTTGCAATAAACCATGCCATATTGTGTGAGACACTACCTATAACCTCTCTTGTATCGCCAAGAGAGGTTTCACCTGTAACAACACGTACAATGCCAAGGAAAGATGAAACCACCATATCAAATATACCGCCTGTGGCACCGGAATTTCCGATAAAATAGAGTGGAAATAAAGAACTTCCCACCAAGATAATCATCCGTGCAATTACACGATTTGTGAATCCATGCTCCTTTTTGACAGTATATATCGCCACGAGTATTCCTAAAACAAATAGAAAAATCGACAAAATAATTAACGAAAATTGATACATGAGTATCCTCCTTTTTTTATCAAGCTAGCATTTTAAATAGCATCATTGTACCTGTCGAAAACACTGTAAGCATCTCCATATCGACCGTAAATAACAGCTAACTCTCGATCGTTTTCATTTGAAGGTCTTTTCACATTTTTCTTCAGAGACCCTCGCACATATTTCCAATACATTAGAAAAAACTCCAAATTCTGCCAAAGAAGCCCAAAGAAGCCCCTCACGAATTATCCTATGGATGAAATCAAGGCGGCCATCAGTGTGACACTAAACACAAAAACCTCCTTTAGCGTGTGCTAAAGGAGGTTTTTAGTTCAAAATTTAGTTGTATGCATTTTCAATGTCATAGTTTTTAACAAATTCAACAACATCGTCTTCAATATCTTTTAATATTCCGTTTTGTGCAATGTTTTCATCGTAATAATTTTCAAAATCTTGCAAAGTTTCGCCTTCAAACTCAAGCTCATAAATAACAGCATCTATAGTTTGTTTTTCAAAAGCAGCTATGCCATCGTTAAAAGCATTGCCGTACCCTGTACCCAAATAATACGTTCTATAATTTAAATATGGCAAAAAAGGCTGTGCTTCAGGGTAAATTTTTAAATATTCTTCCATAACATTATTATTTACAGGCATGCCTGCATTACCCTGCACACACAAAACCGTTTGCCCTTTTTCACTAAGCATAAAATGTATAAACTGCATTGCAACAAGCTGTTTGTTTTCATCACTGTTTATGTTTACGCTTGCTGTTAATAAACTGCCTGCTAATCTTTCATCTTCTATATTTGCAATAGGCATTAATTCAAACGGCTTTGCCAATGTGTTTCGCCTTAGAATGATTTCCTCGTTTAACTCGCTTGTGTTTAAAAGTCTATCGTTTGTATACTGTGATGTATTTGTGATGTTATATATCGCAACCTGGTTTAAAGCATACGTTTTGATATAATCTCTTATAGAGCTTTCCCAAACATCTATATTCGGCTCGTTTGTTTCATAATCATAAAGCTCGCCATTAAACATTTCCATAACAGCAAAACTTGCCCATAAATATGTGCTTGCCATTGTCGCTTTTTGTACAGTAAAGAAGTCATCGAGTGAATCTATTATTTCAATCCCCTGCAAATTTTGTTTTTCTTCACTAAAAATATAATAACCTGATGGACTTATTGCAATAGGCATCATTTCGTCATTAAAGCTTAGCACATAATTATCTTCATTTAAGCCGTTTATAAGCAAAGATAAATTCGCATTCTCCTTATAGTTGCGTTGCACAAACGTAATATCATAATCTGTATTTTCGCTTTCATAATCATATTCGACAATTTCAACTTTGTGCTCGGGGTATTGCGCCATAAACTCCTCTGCTAGTTTATAATAAGCGGGTTTTGCCGCATTGTATTGGTTTATCATAAGAGTAATTGTGTCAGGCTGAATATCTTTATCGGCTAAAGTTTCCTCAGCTATAACAATATTTGGCAAAACACCACCGCTTTGTGTAGCCATTGGCAAAGTGATGACAAGCGCCACCACCAAAAGCATAAAAATGCTCAGTGCAATTGCAAGTGCTTTTTTTGTTTTGCGCCTTTTAAGCTCTTTTTCAGGGTAATCAAAATTTGTTTTTCCCTCTAGTGCTAAAAGCATGTTTTCAGCCGATTTAAAGCGCATTTCAGGTTTTAGCGCAATTGCTTTCATTGTAAATTTATCAAGCTGCACATCTAAACTATCGCTAAGTTTTGAGGGTCGCACCAAAACATCTTTTTCCCAACGCTCTATGCTTTCTTCCGGGGTTATGCCTGTCAGCATTTTATAAAAAGTTGCGCCTGCCGCATAAAGGTCGGTTTGTTCGCTTTGGCGCATATTGCTTCGATATTGCTCCGGTGGGGCATAGCCCTTTTTTACAACAACGCTCTGTGTCCAATCCTCTTTTGCGGCAAATCTTGCGGCGCCAAAATCCAAAAGTTTTACCTCTTTTGTATTTAATATGTAAATATTATCCGGACTTATATCCCTGTGTATTATGCCTTGTTTATGAATTGAGGCAAGCCCTTGCAAAATGCCCTTTAAAATATTGACAGCTTCCTCATTGCTTAATATTTCGCCGCTTTGCTTTTTGCTTTGCAAATAATCTTTCAGCGTTTGTCCGTCTAAATATTCCATTACAATATAAGCAGTACCGTTGTCTTCAAAATTATCAAGCACGTTTACAATGTGGGCATCGCCTGTAAATTTCGCAAGGTTTTTGCCCTCTTGCACAAACCTTTGCTTGTGTAATAAAAACGATTTCGAATCTTCTCCGGTGAACATTTTTATAACAAGCTCGCCCGGCATACGGCTTGAGATATTTTGCGGAAAATATTCTTTTATAGCCACAACCACGCCAAGGCGAATGTCAAACGCCTTATAAGTTACACCAAAGCCGCCAATGCCCAAAATAGTGCCTATGATATATCTATTCCAAATTTTTATGCCAGGTTGCAGCATAAATTCCGGCATATTTTTTGTGCCTGCAACAAAACCGCAATATGGGCAAACATCATAGCCGTTTGTATCATTAAAACAGTTAAAGCAAGTGTTCATTTTTTCACCCTCATATTATTTTTTAATTGCTTACAGCAGGCACATGTTCCACAGCCGATAAATCTTCAAACTCATTCATGTTTAATGTAAGCGTTTGAAGCGATGCTATATTTGAAAGCGGTGATAAATCTTTTACATTTGTGCTGCGAATGCTCAAATTTTCTAAGTTTTGCAAATTTTGAAGCGAAGATAAATCTTCAAGTTCTTCATTATATGAAATTTCTAAAATTTTTAAGTTTTCAAGTTTTGAAAGAGCCGATATATCAGTAACAGAATTTCTATCTAAATCCAAATGCTCTAAATTAACTAAGTTTTCAAGCGGTGAAACATCTGCTATATTGCAATCGCTTGCATAAATTGTATTAACTTGTGTTAGTTGTGCAATAGAGTTCAAATCCAGACTTGGGATGTTTTGAATCTCAAGCAAATATAAATCTGTGCATGTTTCAAGCGGTGAAAAATCCGCAATTGTATTGTTTTGCATGTCAGTATTCTCTTCATATTGAGTATAAGTATTGCTCATATAAACATCAAACAAATTAACACAAGAGGACAGTGGCGATATATCACTTATTAAATTATTACGCGCTAACAACTGAGTTAAATTTGCCATATTTGAAAGCGGGCTTAAATCTGCAATTAAATTGCGGTCTATATTTAATTTTTCTAAACCTGTTAAATTTTGCAAAAATGAAATATCTGTAATTTCGTTTCCATCCAATGATAATTCTGTCAAATTTTCAAAATATTCAATGTCGGAAAAATCTGTCACAACAGCCTTGTCCTCCAGAGCATATGAACCTAAATCCAAATTTGTAACATATATAATCTCACTAAGCATTATATCGCCCTCGGGCTTATTTATTATGCGGCGCACATGTCTTTCAAAAACAGGGTCTCTCCACTCTATAACATGGTCATTTTCAATAGTTAAAGTTTCTTCAACAGTGCCAAAATTGTCCTCTAATTGTGTGCCGCCAATAACAATTGTCTCTTGTGTTCCATCTTCACTTAAAAAGCCTCCATTTGCGGCAAAAAGCCCAAAACTAATTAAGAACACAGCGCACAACCCTATAATTATTTTTGCTGCCAGCGGAATTTTTGTGCTATCTTTTTTAATGGCTTTAGGCTTTGTTCTCACAACCTCGTCTGCCAGTAATTGCTGTTTAAATTCCTCTATGCTTTTTGTTCTATCGGTTTTGCGCACATGTAAAGCGTTCATAAGTGCATTTTCGGCAGAAGGTGGAATTTGCACGCCTAATTTGCTTGGCTCTTCAATTTCATCTTTTATTGCCCTATCCATGCTATCGGGCGGTGTTCTGCCTGTCAGCATTTTGTAAAATGTTGCAGCAAGAGCATAAACATCTGTCCATGCGCCTTGCTCTCCTTTAGAGCGATATTGCTCCTCAGGTGCATATCCGCTTTTTAAAATTACAGATAAACTTTTAGAATTAACTGCGCTTTCATAGCGCGCGGCGCCAAAATCAAGCAGTTTAACTTCACCTGTTTCTGTTATATAAATATTATCCGGGCTTATATCACGGTGAATAATATTTTGTGCATGCACCGGTATAAGTGAATCGCACACTTTAAGCACAATTCCCCTTGCCATTTCATAATCGAATGCACCTTGTTCGCCTAAAATTTTTCTTACATCTTGGCCTTTTAAAAATTGCATCACAATATACGCTGTATTGTTATGCATAAAAGTGTCGTAAATATCCACTATTCCCGGCACACCGTTAAATTGAGCTAATGTTTGCGCCTCTTCAACAAATCGGTTTAGCCCTGCTTCATACTGCTGTGGGGTTGTGGCATTGTTGTAAATCGTCAGCTTTGTTTCACCAGGCAAACGTGTTGCAAGTGTTGTGGGCAAAAATTCCTTTATAGCAATTTTTCTTTCAAGGCTGTAATCAAATCCAACATACGTCACACCAAAACCGCCATAACCTAAAACTTTGCCTACAATATATCTGCCTTGCAAAATTGTGCCCGGTATTAAATGGTAAGCTTCTCTTGGCTTTGTATTTTGCACATAACCGCAATGTGGACAAATATCTGTTTTATCTTCATATGTATTCATGCAAGATAGGCAACGTATCATGGGAATTCCTCCGTTTATGATTTAATATATTAAAGATTATAATAGAATATGTTTTTACATTTACAATTATAATCCAGACATTCAAAATATAAAATAGACTAAATTATGATAAAGTTGTAATATATTCATGTTGTTTTTAAAGGTTTGGTTTTTAAAGTTTGGTTTTTAAAGACACTTTTATGCTTTGTAAAAATTGTGTGATATATAACTAACCCAATTAGTATTAATTAGCTATTTTATAATGCTAATTAATACTAATTGGGTTAATTAATTTATTTAAATTAATTTTAATCCGGAAATTCTTGCGGAAAAATCGGGGTTTTTTTGCTTATTTCTATATCGTTAATCTCTTGTGCATTTTGTGCATATTCAAATGCTTTGTCCTCCGCTTCTTGTTCGGTGAAAAAAACATGCTCTGTTTTTGCTATGTGCTGTAATTCTATAAGCTCGTTTCCATTACACTGCGGCAATTCTTCATCGTGCTCTGTCGGGTTTGGTAAATTTTCGCCCCATATGTGGGTTCGAGAAAATATTATGTCATTTTTCATAAAATAATTAAATTTTATAACGCTGTTTGAAATATTATCTTCCAACTGTGGGTCTACATGATACCATTCACCGTTAAATTTAACCATTGCCCATGCGTGTTTAACCATTTCGCCGTCTACCGAATATGTTGCACCGGGCACATATTTTGCCTCCATGCCTAATTTTTCAAGCATAAACACCATTGCCGAGGCATAATTTTCACAGCTTCCTATGCCATATTGCAAAACACCTGTTGCAAGCTCTTCATAATAAGTGGGTGCTGTTTCGCATGTATCAAAACTTCGCCATGTTGCGCTTATTTCTTCATTGTTAAATGGTATATAATGTGTTTTTTCAATTATATAAACATAAACAGCTTTAATCTTTTCAAAATCGGCAGTGTTTTCTGTAATGCCTATTTCATCTATCGCATTTTCAAACAATATATCGAAATAACACGGTTTTTTATCGATGTTTGCAATTATCACAGGGGCTTTGAGGCTATCAACGCTTAAACTTTGTGTCTCAATCATATTTTCATCATTTTCTTTTGCAGTGCACGATGCCAAAAGCAAAAGTGCTGTTAAAATCAAAGTAATTTTATACATAAATTTCTCCTGTGATAATACAATTTAATTAATATTTCGCATAAATGCATGTAAACAGCGTTGTAAGATATATTACGAAATTCTATTTATTGGCAAATAATTAGGCACGTTATTGTAATAATCTTCTTGCAAAATCAAAGAGTATTGAGGTGTAATAATAATCGACTCAAAATAAACACCCTCTTCAATTTCAACATTTATAATTTCATTTTCGTTACCGGTCTGAGCTAAAAAATAATCTTCATTTTTCGCCATAGGTGTAACATTTCGCAAAAACACTTCACCTGCCTCTGCATATGGGTGTGTATCTTCATAAGTTAAAGTCAACTCTTTACCCGTAATATTTTCTAAGTCTACCAAAAACAAAGTATTTTCTAAAAAATAATTTTCTAACCCGTTTTCATCTAAGGTGGTAATTTCTTGATTATACGATACCATTAGTCCATTCATACTTTGAGATTGTATGCTAATATTGCTATTTGCATTTTCAGACTCATATTCGGCAAATATACTTGATAAATCATAGACATTTTTTTCTACTGTTACGCAATCAACTTTATTTACTAAAAATTTATTCTCAATTAGCGCACTGATATAACCATATTCATTATAATATAATGCACCATCTATTAACATAACATTATATGATATATTTTGAGCAACTTCTATTAATTCGATAGTTTCCCCTGTAATTGTGTTATATGCTGAAAAAACAGTTGTCATAGCGTCATATTTTCGTGATTGTTCCTCAGGTGTTTCTTCACCTGTAAGTTCTTCATTTATATTAGTTTGAGCATATATTATTGAATCACCTACAATACCCACCATTCTAGTGCTCAAAACACCGGATAAGGCAACAGAGCCCTTTCCGCCGACTACATCTGCATTTGCAATTTTTTCTTCATATTGGTTTTCTAAAACAATCTCTTTTTCTCCTGTGCTGATATTTAATTTTTCCATATAAACTTTTGAATACATTTCACTGTCGCCATTTTCATGCAAAACAAATTCATTTTGCGTAATCATTGAAAAAATAAATTCTTCATTCATTGCAACAGACGTAACCTCAGCGTCTATATCATAAGTATATACTATTTGCTCGTTTTGCCCTGATAAATCTCTGCTTGCAATATAAGTGGGTTCAGGAATATGAACTTCTCCATCTTTACCTTCCGGAACGCCTGTATATAAAAGATACATTTTATCGTTAAAAATTGTAAAATTAGGCAAAACTCCGTCTATAAACGCTGTACATGTATCATTATCATGTGTACACTCCGGCCTTGAACAAAGTGCGAGGTCTGTTTGTGTTTCATAATCAATATATCTCATATTTACATATGAGTTTCCATCTTCATTATTATTATAATGCGTATAATAATAACCAAAATCACTGCTTGTGTTCGAATTATAATTTAAAAACGCAAGGCTGTTCTCTTGTTCTTGTGTTGCGGCTTCTATCACTTCGGTTTCTTCATTTGGTGTTACTTCTTCCTGCTTGCATGAAGCAAGCAAAAACAACATTGCCATAATCAATACTATAAATTTTTTCATAATACACTCCCCTATTTTAAATTAAAGTTTGTTTATATTCTTAATAAAAACACATTTTATCATAAAGCCAATATTATAAATCTGTAAAATACCAGCAATATTTATTTATCATGTGACAACTTAGCAAGTAAGTTGCATAAAGCATTAAAAGCAAAGAAATTATCGGAATAAACACAATATATCTATGGGTCAAAGTGACGGTGAAATTATAAAATTGATATATGCTGAAAAACTCAAACACATTAACACCCATTAATATTAAAATAAGCGGCAGTAAAAAGATGGATAAACTAATTAAAATAACAACAATTTTACTGCTGTGTTTTTGCGAAATATAAAGTGTAACGGCACCCACAAAAGCACATGCTGCAAGGCGCATGATAAAGCTTGCAATAATAACAAAGAATATCAAGATATACGACGGTAAATTGCTATATTCTTCTAAGCTTTTAATTGGGGCAAAAACCCCCGATAAACCATAAAACCTGATAGTGTTAATTAAAATTGGTAAGCTTGTAATTAATGCGATAAAAAAGCAATATATCGCCGATAAAAATAATTTTGATTTTACCGTTGCCTCTCTTCCAAGCGGTGTTGAATATAATATGCGCCGCATACCGCTTAAGCGCTCCATCGAAAACAAACCGCTTAGGGCAAGTATAATTAAAACAACACTTAAAATTGACATGTGCAAATTTTCGTTTGTAAAATTAGCAAGCCCAAACAAATACTGATAACTTGTTTCGTAAATAAGCTGTGCCCCACTTGATGGGTCTATATTTCGCAATTTATCAATAACTCTTTTATATGCTGTGTATTCGATTTGCAAATGATAGTTTTCATTCATAATATTATGATATTCTTCAATTGTTATTCTTTTTCTTCTGTAATCATCATCTGCTTTAATAAGAGTCATAAAACGCTCTTCTTCCGCCTGTAACAATTCTGCTTTTCCCTGTGTAAACGGCCCATCTAATTTTTGTATATATTCTCTGTAGACAGTCTCCTCAAACGGCAAATAAAATTGTGTGTTATAAACCCTATAGCCTTGGTAAACCAGTGCAAAAATTATTATTAACACACCTGTGTTAATTAACAGCAATTTCCTGCCTTCCGTTTTAAGCACAGTGGTTAATTTAGATTTTTGCTGTCTTGGAATATAATTTAAAGCACTTGAAACTTGTGTAAAGCGCCCCAATTTGAAACCCACAAAATAGAATGTCAAGAATAACAACAAAAAGAATAATGCTGATATACCGATAACAATCACCAAATTAACAGGATTGTTAAACCAATATAAATTTTGATATCTCGCCAATATATTATTTGTTTGCAAATAGCTTATAGGGTTTGCGTAATGCACAACATTTAAGCTGCTTGCAGGTGAAATTTGCAAAGTTATCATATATAAAAACGCAGGCATTAAAAGGCTTATAATTATTCCTGTGACAAGTTTTTTTGCAAACAACATCGCTGTCATAACCCATACACCGAATATGATGGCACTTAAATATTTTAACAGCAAAAACATTAAAATATATTGCATGACATTTATGTTTAAAACACTATGCATAAAATCGGGTATAGATTGCACGCTTTTGCTTAAATCACCTAAACCAAAAACCAAATTGCAATATATTAAATTACTTGCATAAATTAAATTTACAATTACAAAAAGGCTTACAAATAATGATATTATTTTTGCAAGTGCTGTTTTGCCATGGCCACCTGCTGTGCTTTTAATTAAATTAATAACCCCTGTTTCTTTTTCTCTTTGAATTAAAACAATGCTTATCAATAACATTACAAACACAAGAATTGCATCTGTAGGCGCAAAATTAAGTGCTGTAGTTATGCCTTTCTGGGGTTCGTATTCAATTACGATATTGTTTAGATTTTCATAGGCTTCAACAGTTTTTGCAATATTTTTTTCATTAAATCCACTTTCTGTTTGAAAAATGGAAATTTGCGAAATAATATTTGCTTTGCTTCTAATATCCTCTAAAAAACCATCGTAATTATAAACTTTGTTAAACTCTACATTTATTTCACTCAAAAATGCATGTTCCGATATAATGGAATTTGAATATTCCAGTGTCACCCCTTTAATATACTCAAGTGAATATTCGCTGATAATTTCTTGGTTTTCTTTTGCTAAATGTTCATAATGATCGTTATCTGTGCCATGATCATTTGCAAAGTTTTGCAATTCTTGCATGGTTTTCATCGCATTCATGTATTTTACTTTTTGCGATAAATACTCGTTTTTCTCATCCATATCCATAAAGGACATATCTTGATTAATTTGTTTATAAGCGCTTAATTTAACATTATCATTGGTGGGCTGTGTTAAAAACCATATTAAAAAAACATTAACTATAAGTAAAATTAATAAATATAGCAAAAAATTCAAATTGCCCCATAATTTTTTTATTTCGGCTAAAATAATCATCATGTTTAATCATCTCCGAATATTTCAAGATAAACATCTTCCATTGTTTTACCGTGCGCGTATTTTTCTATTAAATCTTTTGGCTCTCCTTTGTCAATTACAAGCCCATCTTTTAATAAAATCAACTCATCTGCAACACTTTCAACGTCAGATACAACATGGGTTGCAACAATGACTATTGTTGTCTTTGATATCTCCTTTATCAATTTGCGAAGCCTCACCCTCTCTTTTGGGTCAAGGCCTGCTGTGGGCTCGTCCATAACAAGTATTTCGGGGCTTCCAAGCAAAGCATTTGCGGTTAAAAGGCGCTGTTTCATGCCACCTGAAAAAGCGCTTAATTTTTTATCCAGTTCTTTTAAAATATTAACGGCTTTTGCGGCATTTTCCACTTCGCTTGCCATTTCCTTAAGCGGTATTTCTTTAAGTGAGCACATATATAATAAAAATTGTCTACCTGTAAAGCTATCGTATAAAGTTTGTTGCTGTGGAACATATCCCAATATCCGCCTAAAAGATGCATCCATTTTTCGTGTTGTATTATTATTGTAAAGCACCCTACCCGAAGTTTGGTTCACACCGCCTGTAATTATGCTTATCAGTGTGGATTTTCCCGCACCATTGGGCCCAAGTAAACCGTAAAGGCCCGGTGTTAGTGTAAAGCTTACACCACGCAAAGCTTGTGTTGCTTTTTTTTGCGACTTCAAAAAAGCATTCGAATAATATTCTTTTGTTATATTGTCTATTTCCAAAGTATTAATATCGTTAAATGTCATAATAACACTCCATTCTGTTGTAATTGACAAAATAAAATCAAAGTTAAACTTTTTTTACATAATATCATAAAAAACGGCAACGAGAGCAAACTCGTCACCGATAACGCTTAAAATGTAACGAATAACATGATTTTCATATATTCCACTTTAAATTTTAAAGCTTTGTTAATTTAATTTTGACTAATCTAGATACATCTAAAGAGGTATTATAATACACACATTAAAAACATTGTCGCTATGTTCAATTTCACATGTTCCCCTAAGGCGCTTGACTGTTAATCGCACGGATTCAATCCCAAACCCATGATTTTTTTTATCTTTTTTTGTGGTGTGAAATTTATTTGATTTTTTAATTATCTCATCCTCATATGGATTTTTTATCATAATAATAAAATTAGACTTTGTGTATTTAAGCTTTAAATCCACATATGAGTTTTCACATTTTTGTGCTGCATATATCGCATTATCAAGCAAGTTTGAAAGTATTGTCGTTAAAGAGGGCGCTTGAATATTTAAGCGCAAAGGTAAATTTGCATCCAATATAAAATTCACATTATGCTTTTGCATATCTGCATATTTTGCGTTCAATATGCTGTCTACAACTGCATTACCGGATGAAATTTTATTTTCCTTTCCTTTTTGCTTTATTATATTTTTAATATACGATAACGCGTCTTCTTTTTCACCTTGCTCAATAAGTCCACTTAAGGTTATTAAGTGATTTTTATAATCGTGCCTTATCGACTTTGCTGTGTTTAAATCTCTTTCAATTATTTGTAAATTCTTTTCATATTCGACATTTTGATTTTTCAGCTCTATTTTCAAAGCATCAATTTTTTTATTACTTATTATAAGCAAAGCACACAGCACAATAATTACACATAATAAAAATATCGTCATTGCATAAGCTCCTTTTCAACGGAAAGTATATTGTTTTTAAATTCTTTTTTATAAATGCGCCCTATACTTATTTCTTTACCATCTATCATTTCTATATAATCGGAACTTATTGTTTTTATATATTTATAATTTACAATGAACGCACGATGAACTCTCATAAAAAGTTTACCTTTAAGTTTTTTGTGAACTTCATCTATTGTCGAATAAAATTTCACGCAATCGTTGTGAGTTGTCAAAACCATTTTACGCCCTTCAGATTCAACATACATTACATCATCTAGCGGTAATTTGTAATTTACTTTTGCTATGCTGTATTCAAATTCTCTTTCCTTTTTATTGCATAATTTTAATGCAAGGCTTACATCTTTTAGCAAAACTTCTTCATTTATAGGCTTAATAATAAAGTGTAACGGTTGCACATCAAACAATTGTCGATAGTACATTTCACTGCCGGAGATAAAAACAATTTGTGTATTATAATCATCCATATAATTACGGATATTATTGCTAAGTTCAATGCCTGTCATATTAGGTATTTCTATATCTAAAAAGACCAGCTCGTACTTTGCACCTCTTTTTAATTCATCAAAAAGTTCATGTGCTGAAAAGTAAACTTCAATTTCTATTTCTTCATCAAAAGCATTTGAATTATTTAATATTGCGTTTTCAATTTGTGTACATATTCTTTTATCATCATCACATATGGCAATGTTAAACATTATTACCCCCACAATATATTAAAATCGAACATCATATTTTATTATTATCGCTAACTGATAATAATTTTATAATTTCTTTGTTAGTCAAATTATTTATACAATTGATTAGACAATTAAGCAAAATTATATTTATTATCGTTGTTTTTATTTACTATTTTACACTTATTGCAAACAAATATCAAGTTATCATGTTTTATGTGCATGAGAACCGACTGCTTGCTAAATTTAATTTAAAAAAGTTCTTATTTGTACAGTTTTAAGACTGTATAAATAAGAACTTATATTTTATTCGCATAAACCTTATATATCAAAAGCTTATATGTTTTTATTGTTTTTTTAAAACTACAAACTTAAATAATATGCTGCGAATTAATTTTAAAAAAACAAAACGAACCTTATTTAAATTTTTTGTGATGCTGTTAAACTAATTATAAAAAGCAATTGGCGAGTAAATGCTTAAAAACTGTAGCACAATTAAAATTCAAGTTTTTCTAAATAAATAATAATTGTATCTCTAAAAAATTTTTCAAAATTTGGTGTTACATAACCTGTTTTTGAAAGCTTTATAGCTTCTTTTTGCAGCTCACTCTCCTCGCTCATTGGGCAAATGCCACTTGCAAAACAAAGACAAAATATAAGAAAATTGTATATTTCCTCATCGCTCGATTTTGTGTAAACAGCTTTTAAAATTTGTGAAAGCGCACGCTGATGTCCTATAACTTCTTTTTTAAACTGCGCCAAAGCCTGCACTGATACATTTTTCTCAATTATAGAGTAAAGCACTGTGTATAAATGAATAAACTCGCAAACTTCCATAAAAGTTTGCGTTAGTGCTGTTGCTACAAATTCGCTGTCTTTTTTGCTGTCTGTGTTAAATTTCTTTTCAAAACAATGCACAAATTTTTCAAGATAAATTACTGTCAGCCTAAGCATTATTTCCTCTTTTGTTTTGAAATAAGAGTAGATTGTAGGCCTTGTGAATTTTGTGCTCTGCGAAATTTTACTAAAAGTCACTTCCTCAAAGCCAAATTTTTCATATATAGCCATAGCAGAGTCTATGATATCGGCTTCCCTCTGCTCAAACTGCTGTTTGTTTCTCGCTCTTTGAAACTCCATAATTGCACCTCGCTTATTAGTTTATACACAGTATAACATATTATTTACAATATGTAAATAATATGTTATGAAATACTTGACAGCTTGTAAATTATGTGATATCATTTAAATAACAAACAAATTGTAAATTATTTTGGAGGGCTAATTATGGGCAAAGTTGTGTTAATTACAGGTGCAAGTGCCGGTTTTGGTAAGCTTGCTGTAAAAGAGCTTTTAAAACAAGGGCATACAGTTTATGCAGGCGCAAGAAGGCTAGAAAAAATGCATGACATCGAAAAATTAGGTGCAAAAATATATAAAATGGATGTAATATCTGATGAAGATGTAAATGCAGTTATAGCTGATATAATCAAAAACGAGGGCAAAATTGATGTGCTTGTAAACAATGCCGGTTATGGCGGTTATGGCATGGTTGAGGCTGTACCTTTAGAAGAAGCACGACACCAATTTGAAGTAAATGTGTTTGGCTTAGCACGTGTTACAAAAGCAGTTTTGCCGCATATGAGAAGCAAAAAAAGCGGAACTATTATAAATATGTCGTCTGTTGTGGGCAAAGTAAGCTCGCCTATGATAGGCTGGTATGGCGCATCAAAGCACGCTGTTGAGGCACTTAGCGGTGCACTGAGAGCAGAGGTTAAAAGCCTTGGAATAAAAGTGGCATTAATTGAACCGGGCGCTATGAAAACAGAATTTTTAGACGTTGCTTTAAAGCAAATAACTACTGTTGAACATCCAGAGGAATATAAAGCAAATGTTTCAAATTTTGTTGAGGCGTTTAGAAAAGCTTACACTAATGCTCCGGGCCCTGAGCCCGTTGTAAAAGCTATTTTAAAAGCAACAAATTCAAACAACCCAAAAGCAAGATATGCTGTCGGCAGTGATTGCAAAATGGCACTAATATTTAACAAAATTTTGCCTGCAAAAGCTATGGATAATGTTATGAGAATGATGTTTAATATAAAATAAATCATAAGGAGAAAAACAAAATTCAGGAAATAGATTTATATTATATAGTGAACTATTTAGACAGGCTCTGTGCCTGTCTTTTTTTGCGTAAAAACAAAAAAATTTAAAATCAGCGGAAATGCACGATGTTTAATAGTTATTATATTGTTATACTATCTTTGAAGATTGAGAAAATAGGGTTTTATTAAAGTGAAATTGCTTACAGTTTTTTCCTTTGAAAACACAGTGCTTAAAAATAATACAATCGACATATTTTATACAATTCTTCAAAACTTAATTTCTTTTTGGGTGTAATTATAAATACATAATTTAACAAAAATAATAGGAGGAAACACCATGGCTAAATGTAGTAATTGTGGATACGATATATTGCAAAACGCAAAATTTTGCGACAACTGCGGCGCAAAAACCCAGGAGATAAAAGCACCTATGCCTGTTCAAAACACCTTATACGATATGAACGGGTATGTAAAAAACGACTATAATAGGCAAGAAAATAATCCAAATCAAATTTATACGCAAAATAATATTCCACAAAATGCACAAATGCCTATGCAAGGCAGCTACACTTCTGCACCACAACAAATGCAACAACCACAGCAAGTACAACAACCACAGCAAGCACAACAACCGCAACAAGTGCAACAGCCACAGCAAATGCAATACAATACACCTGCACAACAAAAATATACAGGGCAAGCGCCAATGCCAAACCAATACAGCGGTGTGGGCGTGGCAACAAAACAAAAACGCACAAACCCCATGATTTTTATAGGCATAGGCATAGCGGCTTTATTAGTGATAGTGCTTGCTATTGTTTTAGCTGTAAATCTATTTTCAGGTATATCGTCCGATGACCCAAATATCGGTGTGTGGACGGCAGATGAAATTACAATGATGGGCATTACAATGAACCCAACGGATATTTACGCCGGTGGTATAAGTTTAGAGCTTAAATCAAGGGACAAATGCACCCTTATTATAGATGGCGATGATTACAACGCTGAATATGAAATTGATGGCACAACATTTACCTTAATAGACGGCGCTGATGAGTTCCCCGGTACAATAGAGGGCAATGTAATAACTATAACTAATTTGCTTGATATGGGGCTTGATATTGTATTTATAAAAGATGATATGGCAAACGAAAACTTAGAAAACCCACAAGGTGAAGACAACACAGGAGCTGTTATAGACGATAACAACCTAACAGGCACATATATGCTTTCAAGCATGACAACAGCCGGCGTAGTTATGAACTATGATGCTATACAGCAAGCAGAAATAGAGATGACGCTTGAAATTGACGGTGAAGAAGGAACCCTAATTGCCTATGGTAGCTCTATGTCTGTTGATCTTGATACATCAGCAAAAACAATGCTGTTACAGGGCGTTGTTATGGACTATGTAATAGACGGCGAAAATATAGTTGCAACAGGCGAAAATTCAGGTTATGAAATGGTATTTGTATTTACTGCAGAGAATAGTTCTATTTGGAACAATATTTCCGGCGGCGGAATAAACGCAACAGGGTTTGTGCCCCCTGGATACGGTGCAGAAAACACAATACCGGTTGAAACGCTGACGAATCCGTCTGACTGGTATGGAATTTTAACCATAACCGATTATGTAGGAAATGATGACTTAAACGGCGAATATGAAGTATGGGGCTACCTTGGTACTGATGATTTTGCACCGTATTTTGAGCTATACATTGGCGGCCCGTGGGACGATGAAAATTCAAGTGTTTTCCTTTCATTTTATATTGAACAACACGACTATACGTTTTTTCCGATAGTTGGTGATGGCTCATGGGTGCATAATGCACCGCTAAAAGAGGAAGATAATACATGGTTTACACCGTCACTTATGAGCGGAATTTTAGTTTACACTTCTTATGAGTATGACTACAATGGTGAATCTTTTACAATGTCTTATGAGATTGCACAAATAGATGATGGTACATCTGCGAACGGCACTTGGAACACAGATACTTACGCAGAAGACACTGCACAGCCCACTCCACAGCCACAAACAGTTGCCCCAAGCTTTACAAAAGACGAGTTGCGAGATGTATATTTAGCGTTTCAAGAGCTCAGCATTGATGAAAAGTTCTCGCTCACATACGATGACGTTTTATCACGCTATTTTAACGGTATTGAAGGAAATATAACAAACCAGACAGATACCTTTGTATCCTACCAATGGATTTCAATAGAGTCGGAGACCTCTTTATTAAATATATCTTTTGACAAAAATGATGATGGTGAGTTCACATACAAATCCATGTCAATTAACAATATCGATTATGAGTAATATCATAAAATCAAGTTTGTATTTTTGCCATTTATAAATGATACCGCTGAAAACATTCAAGGTATATTAAGCTATTGCAAAGAGGCGAATGTCAAAGGTATTTTAACTTTCGGCATGGGTATGACATTGCGCTTTAAAAATCGTGAATATTACTACAAAAAGCTTGATGAACATTTCCCAAATTTAAAACGAGAATCTATGAAAAAATACGGCTCATCTTCAAAACTGCATTTCCATAGCTTTATTTTGATTTTATTAACGATAGTGCAAAAAACGCCTATAAGGAGCGGTTACTAACCGCTCCTTACAGGCGTTTTGTATTATTGCCGGTTTACTAATAGATTTTTCTATAAGCAAACATTTACCAGTGTATTGCTGTGTTTTGTCAAATGCTTTTAAAGATGATTATTCAACTTATTGTGCATTTTCAGATTTTTTCTTCTTCACTGCAAATATTGTTATGCCGCAACCTGCTAGCAATAAGCCTAAAATCCAAATCCATAAGTAGTTTTGGTCATTTTCAGGTGTTGCTGCTGTAGGAGCTTGAGTGTCCTCTATCTCTACTGTCTCGTCCTCTGTCTCAGTAGTAGGTGCTGGTGCCTGAGGAGTTTGATTGTCCTCTATCTCTACTGTTTCGTCTGTTGTCTCTTGCTCTGTATTTGCCACGGGAGCCGGCGCAGGTAATGCTAAAACACTAGCCGAAGCATCTGCAAGTACCGGTGAAAGTGTAGTTTCTTCAGTTGTAGGTGTAGTCGTAGGTGTAGTTACCGTAGGATTGTACACTGTTAAATCACCGTGTATAAATGTAATTTTATAATTACTCTTATTAAATTTATAAGTGTCGCCATCTATTGTTGTTTTGCCTTTTTTAAGTAGCTCAAGGCCTATTGCATTGTGGTAAGTGCCTGCTGTATTAACAAGTGTTTGTAAATAGCTTAGTGTCATATCGCCTAAATCTTTGGCATATGCTGTATCTTTAATGCCTGTGTTTGCTAAAGCAGCGTCGATTTGGCTTTGAACACTTGCGTCAATGCTTGTTTGTGAAAGTGATGTTCCAACAGGTACACTCATATCACCAAGTGTAATTGTAAATTCAATAGGTGTGATAGTAAAATCAATACTACCTGAATATGTATTGTTGTTGCCGGAAGATGGGTAAGCACCTAACCCGTAAAATGCAGAATTTGTTGACGTTGTATTTAATTCGATTTGATAGACAATTTGTCTAGAGCCATTATTACCGCTTACATTTTTAATTTTAGGTAGGTCTCCTTGATAGTTGTTTGTATTATCGTAGAAAGTAACATCATAGTCAACACCCAAAGTGTAAGTTGTGTTGCCATCAACACTGACAAGGTTTATGCCTAGCTCAGACATAGTTACCTTTGTATTGTTGAATGGACGTGTGTAGCTGCTAATTGCTGTGGCAATTGGCAGTGCTGTAGAGCTGACAGTAGACTTATAAGTTGCTTTAAAAGAAGTTGGAGCCGAAATATGGCCAAAAGTAATATTATTATTGATATCCACATATGCTGTTGTGCCAGTGGAATCCCATTTTAAAAATTCACGGTAATTGTAAGCCGGTACTGACGGTGGGTTTAACGTGCCTGCAAATTGATGGGAAACTTTTTCGGTGCCGAGAACCTTGCCATCACCGTCAAGATAAGTTACGGTATGTTTTATAATTGGTTTTGCCTCTATATTCGATTTAACAGTAACCGTAGCGCCGCTGGCAACTTCAAAAGAAGTATTGTCATCTGTGTTTATTATTGACCAAGTTACATCTGTGCCTACATCCTGTAAGCCAATGTCACTTGGCATAGGTGTAGTAAACGTTGCTCCATGTATTTTTTCAAAATTATCATGATATCGGTTGTTTGCATTAAATATATCTACTTGATATTCTACTTTGTTTAACTTAATTGTTCCAAGGAAGTTATTACTGTTGTGGCTGCCGTCACTGTCATTTGGTAAAACTACTAGGCTTTTCAAATTATCGTCTTTAGTGCTGTTGTTTACAACATTTTTTTTGCTAATATAATTTGCAATATCTGTCATTGCAAGCACTTGTGAAACATCTGCACTTGTTAAGCTGCCAACAGGAAGCTCAAACTTAAACGACTCTGTAACTGTATTGCCATTTGCGTTAACAAATTCTAAATTTACTTTTACTGTAGCATTTGTCTGCGCATCTTTTGTATAATAAATATTTCTAACAAGATTATTGTTATTATATTTAAGTGTAATGTTTGTTTTGCCATTAGTAACTGTCGCGCCGCTTACTGTGGGCAATTGGTGGCTAAAATTTGCATCGTCTTTTGACATTATAATTTCATCGCTTGGATGTGCTTTTTCTGTGCCGCCCTCATAGTAATAATTTATAGTAAACTTTTTGTCATCGCCTTCTGTAAAAGTAGGCTCTTCATAAACTGCAAAATAGATAAAATTGTTAACCGTGGTTTCTCCTGACAAAATCTTCTCATAGCTTACGACTGAATAGTTTGCCGATGAAATATCTATAATGTAGGGATTGGACTGAGTTCGGCTGAAGCCTAAGAAGTTGTAATCATCAACAGCTAAAGGCGAAACCCCTGTGGATGGGTAAGCTACAGTAGAATTTTCATAAAATGCTACCACTACATCGTTATTTGGATCATTCCCCACATTACGGAATGTAACATAGAAGAATGGGTTTTTCTTATAGTCGTTAACGAATGTGTCAGAATAATGTGATGAATTTCTATTAGATATATCTAACAAATCATATGTAGCGGAAAGAGATAGATCTTCATCAGGTTTTTTGTCGCCGTTTATGTCAAGACCATCTTTATCATAGCCGTCTACATCAAAGCCATCTACGTCAAAGCCATCTTTATCAAAGCCGTTTACATCATAACCATTTATGTCATAGCCATCTTTATTATAGCCGTTTACGTCATAGCCATCTACATTATAGCCGTCTTTGTCAAATCCGTTTACGTCATAGCCATCTATGTTATAGCCGTCTTTGTCAAAGCCGTTTACGTCATAGCCATCTACGTTATATCCGTCTTTGTCAAAACCGTTTACGTCATAGCCATCTACGTTATATCCGTCTTTGTCAAAACCGTTTACGTCATAGCCATTTATATCAAAGCCATTTTCATCGTATTTACTTATTCCGTTTGCATCTAAGTTATTTATATCGTAGCCGTCTTTATCATATCCAGCTGCATTATAACCGTATGCATTATAACCCTCAGCATTATAGCCATTAATGTCAAAGCCGTTAACGTCATAACCTTGTGCGTTGTAACCATTAGCGTCAAAACCTTGCCTATTGTAACCGCTTGCGTTAAAGCCTAATGTGTTATAGCCCTCTGCGTCTATGCCGTTTACGTCAAAGCCGT
>CAYJGV010000041.1:0-18211 GCA_964369715.1 uncultured Bacteroides sp.
AATATAGAAAGTGACAAAACGTTAACAATAGGCGCAAACACAACGCTTACAAACAGCGGCACATTGCTAAACAACGGCACGCTTAAAGGCCAAGGCTCGCTAAGCGGCAGTGGCAGTTTCCAAACAAATGTGCTTAAAAGCGAGTACATTACAGGTATACAAATCGGTGGATACGTCAAAACAGGAAAAGTTATAGCTGTAAGCCCTGCTATTCAAAACCCAACTATATTAGGCAACGTGTTTACTGTTGATGGGTGGACAAATTCGATTGAAAAACAAGATGCAAACGGTACAACATGGAGCGCAAGCACTGTACAAGACATAGGAAACTACCGTGTAGTTTATAAAAACTCACGTTATGCAGATATTGTAATACCATTCAAAGTGAGCGCACTCGGCATTATAAAAGGCGAACATCAAACGATTTTGAGGGGGGAAAGCATAAGCTTTACCTCGAATGCAGAATTTGTTGATTATGTTGACACAGAGCTAACAAAAGGCGGCACAACAGCATCGCAAACTATACATTCTGCCGCTACAGGCGATAGCAAAGATGTAACAGCACAAAACGGAAGCATAATAGTAACACTAAGCAGTGCATACACCGCCACTTTGCCGCTTGGCACACACACAATTTCAATAAACAGTGCAAGTGGCAGTGCAATTACAACCTTTACGGTGACAGAAGAATCTACAACATCTGAAACATATAACCCTGCAATTTCACCGCTAACAGGTGTGTATAACAAATAATATCGGGTTTACTTGTAAAATATATTAGATTATATTGTAAATATACATATTTATATATAACAGCATTAAAGCGAGGGCAGCGCAAACAGCGATAGCGGCTTTGACAACAACAGTGGCGCAAATGTTGTATATATAAACAACACATAAATTAAAATAGCGTGGCGGAGAATAAACTTCACCACGCTATTTATTATTTATTATGTATAAAACTGCCATAAAATCTATAGACCTAAAAACGTATAATATGTAATGTATTTTAATACAAAACTATGATATAATAAAAATATATGTAGAAATATGCTATTCAAGCAAATTTGGAGGATATTTATGAAGAAAAAACTTTTGGCGGTTGTTTTAACGGTGGCGATGGTGCTTGTATTGATGCCCGGCACAACATTTGCCACAAACACTGATGTGACAACATTTAACGAACTGCAAACAGCGCTTGACGGTGCTGCATCCGGTGATACCATAACACTGACTCAAAATATTCGAGCCGGAGATTATATAGGTGATTTAACAGTGGGAAATGGAGTAACCCTTGCATTGAGCGATGATATGGTTGTAGCTGATCCTTACAGCCTAACTGTGCAAAGCGGTGGTAAGGTGATTGTTCAGAATGGTGGGCACTTAATTATCGATGATTCAACATTGACACTGAATGACGGCGCATCTATCACAGTAGATAGCGGCGGTGCGCTAATGGCCAACGCAAATATAGCGATAACAAATGGTGTAACCGTGACTATAAACGGTGAGTTATTAGTTGGTGGTTTCCGTATACTTTCGGTTGAGGCCGGCGGGCAGCTGATATGCAATACTCCTGTGTATCTAGATGATGGGGAAACAATAGACGTAAAAGGAGTTGCAACATTTAATAATAATTTGACTTTTAGCAATGACAATTCAATAATAGATGTAAGTGAAACCGGAGAATTGATAGTAAACGGTGATCTGAGTCTCCCTAATGGCCTTAGAAATTTAGACGTGAACGGGGTAGCGAGGCTTAATGGAAATATAATAGCGGGGGGACGCGACGCTCTTTATTTGTTTGCGCCAAATGCTATTATATATTCAGGGGTTCAAATGATAAACCTCATAAATGTATTTGAGTTGCCTTTCTCACCATTTGTAGTATTAGCGCCTTTAGAACTGTATGCCGCCGATGGAGAATTTGCAAATGGAGTAAAATATGCGTATATTCCGGCAAAACAGGATGCTACCAACACTTTTTTAACAACCGGCCTTGTACCAGCTGAAATACCCACAAGAAGTGGGTATGACTTTTCGGGTTGGAGCTATGTTCAAGGTGTTGATCCTGTAACAAGTGAACCGATATACGCAACAATACAAAACGCAAGCCTTAATACAGTGCTGGTACACAATGGATTTACAACACTGACGGCACAGTGGACGCCAACCCCGCCGCCTCCTGTGCCGGCACCTACACCTACACCTGCACCTGCACCTGCAGTAATAGACCCCAATGCACTAAGCCCACAAACAGGGGTATATAACTAATATATAACGTACAATAACCGCACACTATCTATTTTGATAGGTGCGGTTTTTAGTATTAACTTATATTTTGCAACGCCCATACAAGCAAAATTCCCATTTCTAATAGAATGCTTGCACCGATGAGTGCGCCTTTATAATTTTTAGTGAAATTACACCTTAATTAAAACAGTTTTGATGCCGTAATCATCGCTGTAATTTATTAAAACAAGGTAATTTTCAATAGCCTGATGAATAAATGTTCTTTCATTGCTTGTTGTTGCTATTGGAACATTTACATCACCTGTATGAATAATTTTGCCGCTATCGCTGAAACTTGCAATGAAAAACTCTTCAAAATTATATGTTGCCCTATTGTTTTCCTCAGGTATTGATAAAGTTTCGGTCGTCCCCTCTTTTATATTGATTTTTGTGCAGCTATCGTACCCTGTAACCATAATTGTATTATCATCAATTATGCGGTAGTCTGCAAACATTCCCTCAAATATATCAAAATAAAATTGTTCTTCTAGCGTTTGCGTATTTAATGTATAAAGGCCGACATGCGCTGTCTGGCTTCCCGGAACAGCTATTGCACAGACAACAACTCTCCCCTCGTCTATAATTTGAACATTGTCAAAGACAGCAACTCTAAATTCTTCCGGTGTATCCTCCGAAAAACCCACATTGTCCATCAACCATGTGCTCGGAATAAATATTTGCTCACTCGGATTTCCTTCATGCGGAATTAATGCGAGCCCGTCTTCAAACGTTGCGCCCCACCATGCTGTTTCTTTCGCAAAAGGTACACCGTCATAAGAGTAGAAAGGATTAGAAGTATCGACATTTTTAAGATAATTTGGCAACTCGAATACTTCTTTATGTATACTTATTCCATCGAATTCAAAATAATACATAAAGCGGTCGTTTGTCCATAGTGAAACACTATCAGTGTTTTTGTCATATCTCACACTGTCAAGAACTATAGGGTACTCAAACTCTTGCCAGTAAATGCTCTGTCCATTCGACGGATTGAAAAATTCAACTGCGCCTTGGTAAGCACTTTCATCTTCAAATTCATATGCCGCTACAATTATTTCATTGTAATAAATGTATCTAACATCATATAGCAAATGCATTAGATTTGGCTCTGATGAAGTTGGAACAAAATATTCACCATTTATCTCAATATCACCAAATGCCTTTATGTCAAATTCAACGGCATCTGTGCTTTGTGATATTTCAGAACTTGGCATATCGTTAACACTATTATCATTCACACTGCTATCATCATTTATAACAGGGTTTACCTCTGAAGCAACATTTGAAGCGGCATCTGTGATAGCCCCGGCTAATGTATCATCATTGCTATTTCCACACGCTGTAAAAAACACGAAAGCAATAATTGTTATAAGTAATAAAATTAATGTTTTTTTCATAGTATATCTCCTTCAAACTTTGTAAAAAGTGTATCAAACCGGATATTATAAAACATCGTGTATTTCCGCTAATTTTGTTTTTTATTGTACAAAACAAATTTCTAAATCGCAAGTTTGTTTTTGCTAGTGTTTCAACCCCTAGCAATTACCGGTTTGCACAAGAGAAAAACAAGATTTAATAATATATGCCGTATAAACTCAAAAATAAAATTTATATTTGGTATAATAAGCCTTACCGCTTTGTTATTCCGAGCGTAAGCGATAAGCAAGTTAAGTGCAAATTATTTATATTTATTCAATAAGCCCTTGAAATATATCTAACTATGGAATATAATGGATAAAAGAAACTTTGATATATTACGATTAGCTGTATATTTTTTATGAATTAAAGCATGATGATTAAATAAATACAGAGTAATTAAGCCCTAGCTTCGAATATGAGCTTAATTCAAAATATGCTGTGGTTGAACGCCAATGAGACAAGCAGAGGCAAAAACAAGATGATTTTTGCCTTTTCGCTTTTGTTTATTAAGGTTTGATATAATTTGCAGCAGTCAATTTTATATAATGGAAGGTACGATATATGAGCAGAAAACTATTAAATTTATTTGTTATTTGTGTTGTAGTTTTATTTGCTTTATCTATTGCCTCTTACTTTCTTAATAACGAAAAAGATATGCTGTTAACTTATGATGAATCAGCGATAACAAAGCTTAATACATGGACATTAAAAACAAACGAGATAACCGAGCAAATCGAGATGATAAATTTTAGCCCGCAAGACACTAATTTTGAACCTTATAGTCTTATGAGCACAATCTCTACAAGCGAATACAAAAACCCTGTTATAATCCTTGAGAGTATGCATCAAGCTTTCACTCTCAGTGTAAATTCTGATGTGATTTATGAATTTGGACAAGATAGCAGCAATGCGTTTTCTATACCAAATGGAGGTGTTTGGCATTTTGTAGAATTGCCGTATATCCAAGTAGATAATGACATCATAATAGATATTGTGCCAAGTAATGACAAAACCTCAATCGGCATGATAGATATCTATATAGCAGAAGAAAGTGAAGCAGTATTATTTTTCATCTATAACAGTGCTATCAAACTGCTTATATCATCAATAATATTGATTTTTGGTATTACACTTTTAATAACATGGGTTTTTATTTCAAAAGGATTGAAAAACAATAAAATATTATTGTTTTTAGGCTTATTGTCAACTAATATAGCTGTTTGGCTGATTAGTGAATCCAATTTATTGCAATTTATCATTGGCGATACTTTTATATTAGGACATCTTCCTTATTGGTCCATACAATTATTGTTTGTGCCTTTTATTTTCTATGTTGACAGTATGTACACCCCGTCTCACAAATCATTATCAAAATATTTCTGCGCTGCATTTATTGCTAATTTTATTATATCCGGTTTGCTTCATTTTGCAGGAATAGCCTATTATTATAATACATTATGGGTAGTGCATTTGATTATGGTTATTACCTTGCTGTATTTTATATTCTCTATAATATATGAATCGTTTGTGAAAAAGAATATAGATGCCAAAGTAATACTGCTACAGATATCATTATTAATTTTCACCGCTTTTGTAGAAATGTCTATTTTTTATTTTGGTGATAATATGAATTCAATCGGTGTAAGCCTACAAACAGGTATGTTAATATATCTAATGGCTTGCTTAATATCGACAGTTTTAAAATTAAGAGCAATTTGGGTTGAAAATATGCAGACAGAATATTTAAGCAAAATTGCATATACAGACTTATTGACATCATTGTTAAACAGACATGCATTTGAAAAAGATCTTGAAACATTTAAAGAAAGCACAGACTCAACAAAAACTATAATTACCTTTGATTTAAATAATTTAAAGCATTTTAATGATACGATGGGACACCAAACAGGTGATAATTATTTAATTTGTTTTGCTGAATTAGCACAAAAATATTTAGGCGAATTTGGAAATTGCTATCGTGTAGGCGGCGATGAATTTTCGGCGATACTATATAATGTCGCGTTTGACACATTAGAGCAAAGATTGCTTGTTATTCAAGAAAAACTTAAAACTTTTGATAACAATAATATGTCAGGCGTTGCTGTTGGATATGCACAATATGAAAAAGGCGACTACACTAATATAATGGATTATCTGCACCACATTGATGAGTGTATGTTTGAACACAAAATTATTACAAAGCGTGATTTATAATAAAACGCTATAGTGTTTTTGCGCAATTGCATTGCGGCAAAGCTCTGCTTTAGTTAATAAAAAAGATAAAGCCCACAGCTAAAATTAGCTGTGGGCTTTAAATAATTTTTTCACGAGTTTTTAAGAATTATCTTTTAATAATGAAACTCCTACACATGTAAGGCCGATAGCAAGGAATATTATTGCATTTTCAATCTCAATTTCGTTTAGCCAAGCCGATATAATACGAACCCGCCTAAAAGCGCATGAATTTTATGTGCTAAGAATATTAGTGCAAGAGGAAGTGCTTTTTCAATAGATTTGCAATTGAAAAAGCACTTTATCACTGCCCTTTTGTGTTTTGGGCAAGCATGTCAAGTGTAAGTGGCTCGCTGCCATTAATTGAAATTTGTTTTGCTCCGTTATTATCGCTGTAAGCCACATTTACTGATGTAAAATTATACTTCGTTTGCATTTCGCCTATAAATTGCACAATTATTTCTGCCGGTTTTGTCCGGCTTTCGTCCTCGCTTAAAGTGTTACTGTTTTTCAATTCATATACGGTTAATTTATAATATTTATTTGAATAATCATCTGCATCTATGGTGCACGAAATATTAAAATCATTAAAAGCAATTCCCTCTTCAAAACCATCTATAATTTTATGATAATCTTGCTTATAGGGTGTTTCATCGCCGGCGTTTTCGTAAAGCTTATAATCAATAAGTAAATTATCATTTAGTATGTAAGCAAAACCGCCGCCGTTATAATTGCCCATATTGTAAAAATCATAATTTACATCTATTTTTTCATCATTGCCATAAGTCTCTTTTGCGTAATCGTTTATTTTTTGTGTCGCTATACTATTGCCTATTACGGGTATATAACCGGCAGAATAAAGCCAGCCAAAAAAAGCGAGCAATATTATTATAGACAAGGCAATTATTTTCTTTTTCATATTATACCTCAATAATGCGGTCTGCTTTTCGTCATTTTTTATTTTATGGTAAAAAACTGCTTATTCATCACTGTCTTTATTATTGACGCTATCCATAATAGTGCCAACAATAACGCCGCCCATAAGCCCAAGCCCTGCGCCAACGCTTACGCCTATAGTCATATCAAACAAATGTGTAAACGAACTTAATAATATGCCAAGCCCTGTGCCAATAGGCAGACCCATCGCTATACAATAGCTTAAATATTTATTGTCTTTACTGTTTTTCATAGCAATAACCTCCGATAATACGTTTATTATACCATAAATTTAAAATTGTGCATATAAATTAAGCATGTTTATTATTAAGTTTTTTTAAAGCATATATCGTCTTATTTTTAATTTTCACTTAATATTTCTGCTAGAAGTGGCACGATATCATTTAAATCTGCATAGCCGTAATATCTTAGATAAAACACCTGCTCTTGCTCTAATACAAAAAGATGTTTCATATATTCGTCTTGCGCAATAACAGTGCGTTCAAATGCATCTATTTCTGTGATGATATATTCTTCATCTTCCCACAAGTGAATATCCATTAACTCCTCAAACAAAAGCGGCGCAAAAGATTCTATGCTCAGGCGATAATACTCGGTATTTGCGCTCGGCGAATAATATCCGCTTCCATCAGGCCATTTATGTGATTGCTCGGCCCCTACTTGATAAATATCGTAATACGCAAGGACAAGTAATGTCAAATTATACTGTACATGATTATTATAATCAACGCCATCACCGTTAAAATAAAACGGCTCTTTATACTCAAATTCTTCACTTTGCTCAATAATATCAAGCGGTATAAAAGGCAGTTGCCCTGCATCTACAACACTTTTTTGCGAATCATTTATAACAAACAAAACAATTGTAATCATAACAAAAATTAGATATAAATGATAAGACATAAATGTAATAATTCTATATACTAAATATTGCTTGTGGTAATCTTTTTTATGCTCTATAGAAAACCCATCAGCAAGCATTTTCTTTAATTTTAAAGCTCGGCTTGCCTGCATTATTGTTTGTATTACTGCAAAAAAATTCGACACAAAAAGCGCAAGAACTAACGGGTTTGCTAAAATCATCAAAACAGGTCTATCCGAAAATATAAAGAAACCAAGAAACATTGCAAAAACAATTAAAGTAGCTATGCCTGAAGCTATTGCTTGATTTATAAGTTTTTTACATATTCTTTTATAGCTTTCACTTTGGACAATAGGGTCTGTGTGCAACTCCATTGCATTTTCATCTGTGGATTTCCATACAAAAAACAATTTACTGTATGCACTTACAAATTCCCAACCTGCCTCTTTGTAAGCGGCAATAATTTCCTCGCTAGGTGTAGTGTCATCATCAATCATAGGCTCTACTCGGTAACGAATAATTGCAGGTTCCGCCTTTAAAAAGCGAAAATACGCCAAATTTGTGCCTGCAAATATTAAGCCTTGCTTTGCTAAATCAGCCAGCCAACATTCCATGGCAACAGCGTCACATAAATCAAATTTTGGTTTTTTATAGCTGTGTTTCATCTTAACTCACCTCATGCTTTTTGGCATCTGCAACACATATTTCAAGCCTACTTAATTCATCAAAATATATTTTGCGGCCTTTTTCTGTTAAAATATAAAATCGCTTTCTTCCCTCTGTGCGAGTTTCTGTTATCACTTTTTCTTCTTCAAAACGGCCTAAAATTGTATAAAGCGTAGCCGGCCCTAATTTTACTCGTCCGTTTGTAATTGTCTCTACCTTGCTTGCAATTTCTGTTCCACTGCTTTCGCCAACAAGCAACGCCATTAATGTGTAAAACATACTTTCGCTAACAATTTCTATCCTTTTGTTACCCATTGCACATCCTCCTATTATCGAGGGTCGATATTATTTGTTTTTAGTATAACATCGAGGGTTGATATTGTCAAGCGCACAAGCAAAGCAAAATATAAACGAATCTACACGTTCATAATATACAACATATGTGAAAACAATGTGCAAAATACATTGCTTTTTATTAAAAGAACATTCGCTCTCCGACTGAAAGCATGAGTTTATAAAATTAAATAAAACAAGCTTAATCTTAATTCAGATATAAAATTTATCGCACAATTTAAAGTATATTTAAGTTTTGTGGTATAATATAAATAATAGGTGTTTAACCTCTTGTCATTCCGAGCTTACGCTCGGAATGACAAAACGAAAACACTCGTCTTTCACACAATATAACTTATGTAAAACCTAAAACCACGATACATATAGGCTGTTTGCCGGAGGAAGTAAAATGCTAAAACAATTGCAGAGAAAATTTGTTATACTTACAACTGCAATAAGCGTTATTGTTTTAATAATAATCGCCGTTTCAGTTAATATTGCAAATTATTTTTCTATGATTAACCATGCAGATGATGTGTTATCTTTGATTATTAATGGAGAACTTCCTAGGCATGAAACAAGTGATGTAAGTGAAGTCAGCGGTAGCGATAATATAAGCAGCAATGACCAAAACAATGATAATTTGAATGATATCACAAGCCAAAGCACCGATATAAGCAATGCCAATAGCGGTGTCGCACCTCCCCCACATAGAAATGATTTTTCAAAAGAAATTGCCTTTACAACAAGATATTTTGTAGTGCGCAGTAATGCTCAGGGTGCATATGACTATGTTAATACAAAAAATATATCTTATATTTCGCCCGAAGATGCTGTGAACTTTGCCATATTAGTTGCCGAGAGTGGAAACACAAGCGGAACATTAGACGACTTTAAATATGCAAAAGTTGAAAACCCCGTAGGCTATTCTTATTATTTCCTTGATATTGAAGAAGATATTATAAGTTTTGAACGTTATGTTTATTTTTCTGCGCTTATAACACTTGGTGCAAGTTGTGTTATTTTTGCGCTGTCATTTATATTTTCAAAAAAAGCAGTTGCTCCCATAGCACAAAGCTATGAAAGACAAAAAACTTTTATAACAGATGTAAGCCATGAATTTAAAACACCGCTTGCAATTATAAAAGCAGACAGCGAAGTTATAGAACTTGAAAGCGGCGAAAGCGAGTGGACAAGCAGCATAAATTCACAAGTGCAAAGACTTAATAGCCTTGTGGAAAACCTTGTTTCGCTAACAAAACTAGATGAACAACAAAACAAATTTATAAAAACACAATTAAATTTAAGCGAGCTTGCAAATAATACAATAAACGAGTTTTCGGCCACTTTACAAAGCCATAATTTAACCTTTAACACAAATATTAAAAAAGATATTTTTGTAAAAGGCGATGAAAAATCACTTTCCAATTTACTTGGCATACTTATAGAAAATGCTGTGAAATACGCCCCCAAAAACAGTGATGTCTCAGCAAGTGTTTATGAAAAATCCGGCAAAAAAATATTTGAAATTAAAAACGACTGTGAAGATTTTAAACCCGGCAAACACAAACAACTTTTCGATAGATTTTACAGAAACGACAAGGCCAGAAACAGCGATAGCAAAGGCTTTGGCATAGGTCTCTCGATAGCAAAATCCATATGTGATATGCACGGCGCAAAAATTACGGCAGAAAGCAAAACAGGTAGTGAAATAATTTTCACCGTTGCATTTTAGTATATAAAAACACATGCACATTTAATTTAATGCGCATGTGTTTTTCACAAAGTATCACTTTCCATTGACATTATCGAAAAATAATGCATAAAATAATTTATATTCTATTGCATTTTATATTTTTTTATGCTAGAATGAAATGTACTAATGGAATTTTTACATTTTAAGGAGCATTTTTATGAGCGTTTTCGAAATTATAAGCGGAGTTTTGCTGATTATTAGCAGCATTGTAATAATATTTTTTGTTTTAATGCAAGAATCAAAAGGTCGTGGTCTTTCAGGTGTTATCGGCGGCGGCGAAATGCAAGAAGGCAGAGGCAAAACACCAACAACTGCAATGGAAAAATACACAAAAATTGCTGCTATTGCATTTTTTGTCTTATCTATCGCTGTAAGCGTTGTAAGCGTTTATTTTTCTTAAGTTAAAATTAAATTATTAATCAGAAAGTAGGGGACGGCGTCCTCGACGTTCCCCGGCAATAAGGGCGAGTTTTTTAACCGCTTTTGTTTGCTGTTTGTAAAGTGGAACGACGAGAACGTAATCCTCTATATTTTTTAGGTATTTATTATGAAAATTAAAGAAAAAGTTTTAAAAGAACTTGGAAAAGGCCCGCGTAAATTTAAGGAACTGAAAAACAAACTCGGTGGCGGAAAAAACATAAAAAAAGCCGTTGACGAATTGTTTTTCGACGGAAAAATCCTTTACAAAAACGGCACATATAAGTTAGCAACAGCACAAAAGCCTAAAAATTTCATTGTGTGCTCCATAGTTAAACTTGGGGCAAATTTTGGCTTTGCAAAACCGGAAGACGGCAGCGTTGATGTTTTTATTCCCGGTAAATTTTTGCAAGGCGCCATGCCGGGCGATATCGTAAAAGTAAGCCTTTTCGAGCACCCACGTGTCGCAGGCAGTGTCGAGGGCGAAGTTATTGAAATTATAAGCGAGGAAAACGTTTTTACAGCCACTATTAAATCTGAGTTTTCTCGCCCTGTTGCCGTGCCTGATTTATGCCATAAAACACCGCTTATCATCAAAAAAAGCAGTTTGCCACAAGCCTTTGAAGGCGAAAAAGTTGTTGTGGAAATAGAGCGTCGCTCAGGCTCTCACAATATGCACAGGGCTAAAATAATTATGCGATTCGGAAGCTCTGACACGGCAAAAAACTGCGCAAATGCCATACTTTACTCCAACAATATTAAAGATAAATTTCCCGCAAGTGTCAAATTAGAAGCAGCAGATTTTGAAAACGCCATCATAAAAGAAAGCGAATTGCAAGGCCGTAAAGATTTGCGTGCTTTGCCTATTTTCACCATAGACGGCAGTGACACAAAAGACATTGACGACGCTGTTTTTGCAAAAAAAACAAACAATGGTTACGAGCTTATTGTTAGCATAGCAGACGTTAGCCACTATGTTTTGCCACAAAGTGCGCTTGATGCACAGGCCATGGTGCGTGGTACTTCGGTTTATTTTGCAAACAGGGTTGTGCCCATGTTGCCCAAAGAGCTTTCAAACGGAATTTGCAGCCTTAACCCCAAGGTGGATAGGCTTGCTTTTTCTTGCATAATTTCACTTGATGAAAATGCGCAAATTAAAAATTATAAATTTGAAAAAACTGTTATTCACTCTCATGTACAAGGGGTTTACAGCGAGATAAATAAAATATTAAAGGGCTCTAAAAGCAAAGCGCTGTTAGAAAAATACGCCGAAGTAGCGATGGTTTTGCCTGTGCTAAACGATATTTACAAAAAGCGTGCGAAGCTTCGCACACAGCGTGGCGCATTGGACATTGAAAGCGATGAGGCAAAAATCATCGTCGATGAAAGTGGAAAATGTATAGATATAGTTAAGCGAGAGCGTGGCAAAAGCGAGCAAATTATCGAAGAGCTTATGCTTTTGGCAAATGAATGTGCGGCAAGCCTTGCAAAAAAACTTGAAATGCCGTTTGTTTATCGTGTGCACGACACTATGCCGCTTGAAAAAATCGCCACATTAAAAGAGGCTCTTGTGAAATCCGGCATAGAGTTTAAATTTACAGGTGAAACACCCACACAAAAAGAGCTTGCCAAAATATTAAAGAAAACAAAAGGCACGCCACAACAACGATTTGTGCACACAAGCATACTTCGCAGTATGGCAAAAGCTAAATACGAAACAATTGCAAAAGGACATTTTGGGCTTGCACTTGAGGACTATGCGCATTTCACTTCACCCATACGAAGGTACCCTGATTTAGCGATACATCGTATTTTAAGCGATTATTGCAAAAACGGCGAAAATTATGCGATGAAGCACAAAGGCTTTGCCGCAGCAGCTGCAACACAAGGCACAGAATGCGAAATAAAAGCAGTTGTTGCACAACGTGACATAGAAGATTGCTACAAAGCAGAATATATGCAAAACTACATCGGCAAAGATTTTACAGGCACTATTTCGGGTGTTACCTCGTTTGGTGTTTATGTCGAGCTTGAAAACACAGTTGAAGGGCTTGTACGAATTAACGACTTAAGCGAAAAAGGCTTAATTTTAACACAAGGGATAAGTTTAAACGACAGCTTAACCGGCAAAAGTTATCGCCTAGGCGATGAAATGAAAATCACCGTTTTGGCAGTTGATATAGCGCAAGGATTAATTGATTTTATACCGGCAAAATAAAGGAGATATTAAAATAATGACAAAAATTTACTTGCTTGGTGAATTTAAAGTAATTGAGGGAAATAAAGAGCTTATAAACAATATTATTAACGATAAAGCAAAATCGGCAGTGCTTGAAACACTGATAATTAATATTGATACGCCTGTGGAAATTGAACAATTGACAAAGAATATTTTTGCCGACGAAATTGGTGAAAAAGGCCGCAGGCACACAATAGAGGTTTTGAATGCATTAAAACAAGATTTAAGCACAGAAAAATTTGCCGATTGCTTTGTTTTAACAGGCAAAACATGTGAATGGAAAAGCAGTGAAGATGTTGTTTTAGACATAGATGTTTTGAAAAATTTATGTAATGATATAGCTCAAAAAGAAGAACTCGATACTGATTTTATAAATATTGCCGAAGAGATTATTTTAATGTATTCCGGAGAGCTTTTACAGCGTTCACCAAACAGTGAATTGTTTAAAGAAAAGCGTGGCGAAACAAGAGAGATATATTCAAATGCAATAAAAAATTATATCTCGCTTTTAATTACGGCAGAGCGCTATTTTGATGTTTCACGTGTTTGTAAAATTGCTTTGGAATTTCAGCCTTTGGATAAATTTTTAATTGTGTCGTTTTTAACGGCGCTTGCTAAAATAAACAAAGAAAAAGACGCTTTATCGTATTATCACAATATAGTAAGCCTATATGAAAAATATTTGGGTATAGAACCACCTGAAGAAATTTTGGAATTTTATTCAAAATTAATGAAAAACGAACATACAAAAGAAATTGATATCGACGATTTATATAGGGATTTATGCACAGTTTCAAGCCCTGTTCACGAGGAAAAGATACTGGTTTGCGATATTTCTATCTTTAAAGATGTTTATAATTTAAATGTGCGCAATTTTAAACGCTTAAACATAAGCATGTATCTTGCCCTTTTAACCATGCGCACAATTGGCGGCGAAAATCAGGTTTTTGAATCTGAAAAAGCTATGCAAAGGCTTTTGTCTGTGCTTAAAAATAATTTGCGAAGGGGCGACACGGTTTCAAGATATGATGCAATGAGATATGTGGTTTTGTTGCCAAAACAAGACAGCAGCTCGGAGGTTAGGGTTGTTTTAGAGCGCATTAAACATGCATTTTATAAAGATGCAAGCAATGCCCTTTTCTCTTTAGAATACAAAATTTTGCCTGTGGATTTAAACACCGTTGCCAATAAATTCAGTTTTTAACTAATTCAACAAAGGTTCAATTTTTTTAAGTATATGCATTGTGTTATTGATGCTTTTATGATATAATACATAGATGTAAACAGTTTTTTAGGTAATAAACCATTATATATGAAAAGGAGCGGTCAAATTGATTCAGCTTTATACACCCATTGGACGAATAACTTTAACAGGCGAATATTTGGCAGGCATAGTCAGCACTGCGGCGCAATCGTGCTATGGTGTTTGCGGCATGGCTACAGGAAATGCGGCCGAGGGCATACGCAACACTTTACTTGGCGCATATTATCCCGATAAAGGCGTGCGTGTCACCGAAGACGATGGCCAATTACGCATAGAACTTCACATAAAAGTGACGTATGGTCTTAATATTTCCGCTATTGTTCAAAGTATTACACACAAAGTTAAATATGCACTGGAAGACGCAACAGGCTTAAAAGTGCGCAAAGTTGATGTTTTTGTGGACGATATAGTTTAAAATCAGGCTTTAAAAATTACAAATTTGCAAG
The DNA here is from genome assembly GCA_964369715.1 of uncultured Bacteroides sp. Classification (GTDB taxonomy): domain Bacteria; phylum Bacillota; class Clostridia; order Oscillospirales; family Ruminococcaceae; genus Ruthenibacterium. Next base: position 14,884 of record CAYJGV010000041.1, read on the forward strand.
CTTTTATTTGTATTGCAATTTCAAGCTATCACATATATTAATAATTGTAATTTTTAAATGCTTTATTTATAAAAACAAAAAGGCCCTATGCCTTTAATTTTTTTGAGGTGAGTAAATGATAACCGGTCAAGTATTAAAAAAAGCCATTTTATCTGGTTCGAATAATTTAACAAATCACAAAGCAAGCGTTGACGAGCTTAATGTTTTCCCTGTTCCCGACGGTGACACAGGCGCAAATATGAGCATGACAATAGGCGCTGTACAACCAGAGCTTTTAGCTTTGGATGACAATGTCACAACAGAAAAAGTAGCAAAAGTTGCGGCTGGCGCTATGCTTCGTGGTGCAAGGGGAAACAGCGGCGTAATTACAAGTTTGCTTTTCCGTGGTTTTGGAAAAGCGCTTGAAGGCACAAAAACAGCAAGCGGAAAAGACCTTACTGCTGCCTTAGAAAGCGGCGTTGCAGCGGCATATAAAGCAGTTATGAAACCAACTGAAGGCACTATGCTTACAGTTGCAAGGGTTGCGGCTGAGCATGCGGCAAAAAGCAAAGAAGACGATGTTGTTAAACTTTGGCAAATTGTTTGCACAGCTGCACAAAAAGCGCTTGAAGAAACACCCGAACAATTACCTGTGCTTAAAAAAGCCGGTGTTGTGGACGCGGGCGGCCAAGGCCTTTTACATGTGTTTAACGGCATGTTAAGTGTTTTTAAAGACGATAAATTTATCGAGCAAGATAACACCGAAAACAACGCAAAACTTCAAAGTGAAGCTGCCGGTAGAGGCGTTTTCTCCGACGAGCTTATGCATGTTGAAGACATTGAAAACGGTTATTGCACACAGTTTTTAATAAATAAAAACGACGATGCGAACAGCGAAAAACTTCGTGCATTTTTAGAAAGCAACGGCGACAGCGTTGTTGTTATCGAAGACGATGAAGTTATAAATTGTCATGTGCACACAAAAGACCCTGGCAAAATTATCACACATGCAATTGGACACGGTTATTTAACAAGCTTTAAAATAGAAAATATGCACGAGCAATTTTTAAGCCGCCAACAAGAGGGCAAAGGGCTTAAAAAACAAGCAGAGGCAGAAAAAAGCGGCGAAACAGGCGAGTTTGCCTATTGCGCTGTAGACACAAGCCGTGATTTCGGTTTTGTTGCAGTTGCCGCAGGCGATGGCTTGAAAGAGCTATTTGGAGATTTGATGGTTGATGCCGTTGTAAGTGGCGGACAAACAATGAATCCATCTACAGAAGATATTGTAAAAGCTGTGCAAAGTGTGCCTGCAAAAACAATTTTTGTTTTACCTAACAACAAAAACATCATTATGGCGGCAGAGCAAGCAAAAAAAGTTGCCGACCGTGAAGTTATTGTATTGCCTACACGCACAATACCTCAAGGAATTACAGCGATGTTGCAATTCGACCCTGATTCTTCAGCAAAAGATAATGCAACAAATATGATGCAAGCCGCGCAAGAAGTTGGAACAGGGCTTATAACATTTGCCGCAAGAGATAGCGATTTCGACGGCAAGAAAATTAAAAAAGGCGAAATTTTAGCACTTGAAAACGGCAAACTTGTTGCCGTGGGAACAGATATTGCAAAGACAACATACCGTCTTGCACGCAATATGTGCAAAAAAGATTCAAGCTTTATAACAGTTATCTACGGCGAGGACGTAAACGAAGAAGATGCTGAAAACGTGACAAATTTAATTCAGCAAAAGTGCCCAAACAACATCGAAGTATCGTGTGTTAACGGCGGGCAACCGGTTTATTATTATATGATAAGCGTTGAATAATTTATAATTATACGGCACGATATTATATCGTGCCGTATAAAAATTTATATTAATTTTTCGCAAAATAATCATTGATACTCATGGCTACGCAAGCGGCAATGCTAATTGGCGCGGCTATACAAAATGCAGTTTTAAGTAAGGCAAAAATATAAATCATAATACACCTACAAGGATAATTTTTATGGAAATTGAAAGAAAATGGCTTGTTGATGAATTCCCAAGTGAAGACGAATACACATGTATTTTTAAAGCAATAATGCACCAAGGTTATGTTGCAACACAACCGGCTGTGCGCATAAGAAAAACACAACAAGTGGGCAAAAACGATGAATTTATTTTGTGCTTTAAAGGCAAAGGTACGCTTGTACGCGAAGAAATTGAATTAGAAATTGACAAAGAAACTTTTGACAAACTATGCAATTTCACAGGTAAAAACCTTGTACAAAAACGAATACACAAATATAAATTAAAAACAGGCGATGTGCTGGAAGTAAACTGTGTCGATGAAGGCACGAAAAACGAATTTTACTATGCCGAAGTTGAATTTGATAGCGTTGAAAAAGCAAATGCTTTTAATCCACCTGAAATCCTGGGCAAAGAAATGACAGAAGATGAAAACTTTAGCATGAGACAATATTGGATAAAAACACGAGGAGAGGCATAACAATTGCCTTTTCTTTTTTTATTTATAATTTATATGATAGCGCTTTAATTTATATGCGTAACATCGCAAAAACAAAAACCCCTTGCATAAATGCAAGGGGTTTCAGCGTGTCATAAAGGCATAGTGTTTCTTCATTATGACAAATATTACAAGTTTTACTAATTTTTTTTGGCAATTTCGTTTTTTTTAGGGCAAAGTCCTAAGGAGTTTTCGGCAGAAAACAAAACACAATTTTTGCCTAAACAATTTCAAAAATCACTCTTAAAAACAAAAGGCAAATTGTGCCGGGAGCACCCAAAACAACTGCCACAAACGCCGTAAAGTAATTTATTGCGATAAAAACACCTGTGTTTATTGCAAATAAATTAACCGCACCAAGTGATGCAATGCCGCAAACGGCGTTTAAAAAAGCTTCCTTGAAAGGCTTTTTGGTTTTTTTAAGGGCGGACACAACAACAATTGTACAAACAATACAAATAATCAATATCAAAAACATGTTAAACGTCATTAATTTTCACCTCAAAATATTATATGATTAATATTTGAGGATTAGAACTTTTAAATTGCATTGGTAATTATATTGTTAGTTGCGTTGTCACTTGCATTTTTAGTGTGAGTAATACTTAGGATAACTAAACTTGTTTGTTTTGTATGGCGGTTTCGCCTTGTGCGGCGGTTTCGCCTTGTTCGGCGGTTTCGCCTTGTGCGGCGGTTTCGCCTTGTGGAGTGGCTACATCTTGCACAACTGCTTCGCCTTGTGCGGCGGCTACATCTTGCACAACTGCTTCGCTTTGTGCGGCGGCTGCATCTTGCGTAGCAAGTTCTCCTTCAACCATAACATTGTATGCACTGTCAAACTG
>CAYJGV010000041.1:18311-20773 GCA_964369715.1 uncultured Bacteroides sp.
CATCTTGCGTAGCAAGTTCTCCTTCAACCATAACATTGTATGCACTGTCAAACTGTGTTTTCCAGTGCAAACCGGTAACAAAGCTGTTCGAGCCAAGTGTTTTGATAAGTTCTTCTTTCGTGCATTCGCCTTTCCAATATTTTGCGGTTTTATTTAAATAAACAGCACAATTTTTTGCGCTCTTAATGCACAGTTCTGCCGGACCACTACTTTCAATTTGCTTAGTAAAAGGGTTTTGCCATGTGCTTGCAAAACCGTCTTTTGGTATTTTTCCGGGTGTTAAATGGCTTTCGATATAAGCGTTCGTATTAAAAATTTTATCGATAACACGTGTGAAAACTCTTTTAAAACCATGCTTTGAATGATTGTATATATGAACTGTCCTAAAAAGGTGCAACGCATCAACTAAATCTGACACAGGCACATCTTTATTATAAATTGCATTAATGCTGCGGTTTAAAAGCACACCTATTTGCGCAAGCTCTTCTGTTTTTAAAAGTGGCGCTGTGTTGTTTGTTTGTGTAAGTTTGCTTTTAAAATCCTGCTCGTGAAAAAAGCTATCCATTGCGGCTTCGCAAAAACCATGTCCACCTATTATTCCAAATTTTTGCCCGGGCTGTATTTGAGATTCGACATATGGGTGAATTACATTATCTGTCGCATAATGAGACAAAAAGCCCATTGTATAACAGCGCTGTGCGGCTGTTTTGGAAAAAACAATCAGCGCAAAAAGAAACTCTCCACAGCGTTCTTTATGAATTAAATTTCCAATTTTGCTTAAGCTTTCTACGCTTTTACGTGGAAATACACCACCGCAAAATAAAGGGTCAGGGCCTTGTGCGCCCATTTCATACGAGCTTTGAAATGGCATTTTTATTTTACAAATATTTTGCGCCGCCCTGGCAATTCGTATATGTGTGTAGGCCTCTGCCATAGTGTTCTCCGTTCTGTTTTATGTAATTATTTTTATAAATTATGGCAGTTTTCACTGTTTTTTCCACAATTTTATTTTAAATAAAACTCATGACAATTTTTTAAAAACCATCTTATATTTATCAATTAAATACATTTTCAAAAATAATTCTGGGTGCGCCACTTGGCAAAATTATTTCACCACATTTTACAAAATTGTTTTTTATCAACATGTTTTGCATGCTGATATTATCTTCATGTGTGTCGCTTCTAAGCGAAACAGCGTTTTTTTCGATGCTTATTGTTTTTGCAAATTCAACAATTTTGCCTGCTATGCCTCTGCCTTTAAATTCCGGATGCATGGCAATTCGATGCAACACGCCATATTTTGTGCCGCTTGTCAGCCAATCGCCTTTAACAGCTTTTTTTATATAGGTATCATCAATGATGACATCAGACATAAAACTTGCTACTATATCGTCATTTATTTGAACAACATACCATGCGTTATTTTTCATATCCTCGTTTAAATCAATTTCATTTGGATAGCCGTTTGCATCTTGCCATTGATCAATTTTGTTTTCTTTAAAATACAGTTTTGCCAATGTTAATATATTATTTGCCGCTGAAATGTCTTTTTCTTCGCCGTGCCTTATTATAATATTTTGCATATAAAATACCCTTTCAAGGAAATTAATTTTGTTTTACAGCAACAGGTAAAACTAATTTATAAATTTTTTTGTAATTTGCATGATAGCATTTGTTTAAAATAAATTTTTCCCATTGTTCAAATTCGCCATAAGTAAATGAGTTTTTAAGCACATAAAGAACTATATTATTATGATCTGTTAAAATGAACATATTTTTTGTTTGTATAATCTCTGTAATTTGACGATATACAATTGATTTTTGCGAATTTTCGCAAATTAAATGTATGTGCTCTCCAAATTGCAAAGTTCTGTTTGGGGTAAGCGAACCTTCTTCTGCAAGCAGTGAATTTTGTGTCGCTTTTAATGAAATTATCGGTGAAATCATAATTAAAAAAACTATAAAAGCGCAGCATAACACAAGTGATGTAAATGATTGCATTGCCGAGGGCGGCAAAACAGCATAAATGGCATAGGCAAGCGAAAAAGCAAACATAAACGCAAGCCTCCAGCGCCTTTTTCTTACCTTGGTGCACTTAATCACCTCAAGCAAATCTTCCCTTTTAATGTCATATCTGTTTTCAAATTCAAAATCCATTTTCTCACCTTTTATTTATCGTTCTAAACAAATGTTTATGTTTCTTTATATTTGCTGTTATTGTTGCTTTTTTGCATTAAAACAGCAAGCAATTAGCTTTTAATTATACTTTTATTTATGCTTTTATTTGTGAAATTATAATTAAAAACCGATTATTTATATTTGGGGGCGGTAAGCTTTACCGCCCTGTCATTCCGAGCGGAACGAGGAATCCGTTCTTTTTAGTCACTTGCAACTATCGCAAATTTCACCACGAGGAGAAGCCCTTCTTTTCGGCGGGAAAAGAAGCAAAACCGCCGGGGGTT
>CAYJGV010000042.1:0-19896 GCA_964369715.1 uncultured Bacteroides sp.
GCCAAAGCCTTTGCAAGTTTCGCAACAGTATATACCTGAGCTTTATTTATATCTCGTTGCCTTTGCTCAAAAAGCTGAATTTGCCTTAAACTCACTTCGCTCTCTTCTGCAAGTTCACTTTGAGAATAACCATAAATAGTTCTCATTGTTTTAAGGTTTGTATCAACATAAAAACTGCTTAACTTTTCTTCCATAATAGCCACAAACTTGCTTATATCAGCCTCGTGTAAAGTTGGGTACATAGCAACTATTTCATCAATAGGCACAGCCTTTGTAATTTTTGAAAACTTCTTATTGCTATACCACTGATAATAAGCTATAGCCCAGCCAGCCCAATATTCAGGTGATTTATCAAGATACATTTCATCTTCTTGGGTGATGATAACACCAGATTTTTCACAGACAAGTTTTGCAAGCTCACAACCTGAAACACCGACTAAATATTTAGGGTTGCCTTTTTCTATTTGCTCATCTAAGCCAGAAACTAAAAACATATCCCAAAATGGTTTTAATTCTAATTCACAAGTGTTTATAGCAAAATCAAGCATGTGTCCTAAATTATTCTGCACATAACTTAGGTAATCAATGTCATAAGAACGCATGGCATTGCCCCTTTCATTTTCTATCAAATTTACTTAATGAAATTATATCACATCAAAATTTATAATCAATGATATAGATGAACTCAACCTTACAAACCCTCATAACTCCTACCTTTTTCCCACCTAACTAACCCTAATCATCAACCGTTCTAATTTGTTACTGCCATATGTACCGTGCTTTTGCTAATGCCAAACTTTTTTGCAGCACATCGCACTGTTGCGCCTGTTTCCATTATATAAATTCCTATTTCAATACAACGTTTTTCAGGATTTCCTTTCATAGCCGCACCTCTTTTCCATATAAAATATGTTTTGTAATATTAAAATATGCAAATAATTACACGAAAGCATGTTATAACACTCGAGTTGTTAAATGTTTTGCATGGTTTTTAAGCAAATTAATATGAAAAAATTTGTGCAAAAAAATAGAACCGTATTAATACGGTTCTAAAAGTTTAATGGTTAATCACAATGTAAATTGCATGGTGTAATTTTTATAATTAGTATAATTGCTAAAAACATGCTATTAATTCAATAAGAAAAGGCGATGAATAATATTAATTTTTCTTAAATTCAGCAATTATAGAGCTATATAATTCGCATGCATTGTCGTAGTTTTCTTTTTTAATAGGGTTTAAAAATTCAGATAAAAGCACTTGCTCATCCCAATCAGTGTTTACATATACGCCTTGTGTAATATTTAATATCTCTTGTTTGCTTGCCGGAAATGATACTTGAGCTAAAGCTTTGTTGATAAAATGAAACAAAGCGGGGTATGATGGTTTAGTCATCATTGTTATCGCCTCCATTTTCATATGCACTATATCTCATTTGTGTATCGCCGTTACCGTTATAATCGGGGCAAGAAGCACCACGGTTTTTATAAGAGAATAAAAGGTTGTTGTGTGCAGATTGTTCGTGTATTTTGTCGATAAGTCCAGGGTATAAATCTGCTTTTATTAAGCCTACGCCTGCAGAGGCTAACTCTGTAATGATGTTTCCATCAGGGCCAACAATCATACTTCTGCCAAAACAAGAACGAGTTTCGTTTTTGGCTAGTCCCCATGTGTTTACACCAACAACATATACTTGGTTAAAATATGCACCGGCCTTATTTGTAATTTCCCATGAGTTATAGTAAGGATCCATATAATGTGTAGGTCTAATAATTATGTTTGCGCCGTTAAATGCGGCTTCTCGCCAAATTTCAGGATAATCACCATCGGCACAAATAATTATGCCTATTCTTGAACCCTTAGGCCCATTGAAAACTTTGCATTCTTTGCCGGGTTTTGAGTTTTCATAGGGTATCCATGGGTTCATTTTTAGATATGTGTGTACAATTTCACCCTTGTCGTTTATAACTATAGCAGTGTTTTCGTAGCAATCTTTGCTATCAGACCAAATTAGTGGGTTAAAAACACCCCATACTGACAAAGCTTTGCATTTTTCTTTAACTTGTTCAATGTATGGACTGTTTTTTTCCATTATTGCTTCATCAAAATTAACAGGAGCAAAACCTTGAAAACATGCTTCGGGAAAAACAATTATATCAACGCCGGGGAAAGCGCCCACAGCGGTGTCCATAAAATCAAGAACAGTTTGCACATTTTCTTCAAGTTCGGCTTTGGTTTGAGCGCCTATTGGCGTGAATTGAACGCCGACTACACTTAATGCCTCAGTTTCTATTTTACCATTTAAGGCAAATATACTACCTATATTCAAATTAAACACCTCAATATAATTTAAAAGTAATTACACATAATCTGCTTCTTTTTCTACACTATGCATATCGTTGATTTTTGTTGAAACAAGAATTTTATTGCATATCGGAACAAATAATAAAGATGCAATAATACCGAATAAAGGAGGAATGCCAAAGTTAAGTGAGTTTGTAATATAAGCTACAACTGCGCCTACAATATATGCTGCAATAGGTGCAAATCTTATCATTTTGAATTTAACAAATTCAACACGAGGTAGTTTGCTTTTATATGTAAATAGAAAATCTCCAAGAAGAACGCCACCAAGGGGTGGAATGAAAATTCCAAGCAAGTTTAAAAATCCTAAAAGATGATTATACATTCCTGTTGCGGCAAGTATTAAAGCAATTATTAAACCGCCAATCAAAAACGGTGTTTTGTTTTGCTTATTAAATGCTTCAGAACCAGCAACAGCCCATGAATATGCACCTGCATGTGCAGTTGTCCAAATGTTTAAAGTTAAAACAACAAGCGCAATGGTTGCAAGGCCTAAATTCATTAAAATGATAATGAAGTCAGACTCTCCATATGCTAATGAACCTACTATTCCGGCAATTAACATTATTAAATTACCTATAAGAAAAGCTATTAAACCGGCCCAAAAACCTGTTTTTGTGCTTTTGGCAAATCGTGACCAGTTACAAGCTTGTGTGCCCATAGAAGCGAATGTTCCCACAATAATTGTCATAGCAGACGCAACAGACATTTCGGCTGTTGGTGCAACTTTAGCCATTTCGCTAAGGCCACCTGCTGCATCTATTGCAACGATTGGAATGTAAAATACTAATATTAAAAGAGCGGGCACAGCAACAAATGCAACTTTTTCCATTGCTTTATAGCCCCAAATAGCGGTAATGCCAAATATTAATGCCCATGCTAAAGTAATAAATGTTTCGTATGCTTGTAAATTAAGGGTAACAGCATATAGATGTCCAACATATGAACTTACATATGCAAACCATCCAATTTGTGTACCACCTAAAAGAAAGCCGGCCCATTTGGCGCCGGCTTTTCCGAGAGTATATCTAGCTAACATTACAGATGTAAGCCCAGTTTTAGCACCAATAGCACAGTTAATTGCAACATAAATACCTAAAATTAAATTGCCTAAAAGCATAATCCAAACAAGGTCTTTTAAATAAAAAGCAGATGCAATTTGCGCGCCCGCCGCCATTGTTGGACTAAAGAAAGTGATACCTAATAGAACAGCTGCTACCGAAAGAAAGGGTTTTCTTTGGTCTTTTGGTAAATGAGTAAGTGGAAAATCTTTATCAACGTTTTGGTTTGTGTTTTCTAAATTTTTGCTACTTGTTTTGTTCATTACTTATACCCCTTTTTATTTGATTTTGACATTTCGTTAAAATGCCTTGAGATATAATATCACAATCAAATAAAAATCACAAGAGTAAAATTCAATAAATATTCACAATTAAGACGAAACACAAAAAATATGATGATAATTCGATGAAAAAATAATTAAAATTTTTTTACTATTGCTGGATGTAAAACAAAAACTAAAACCTATTTGCAATTATTATAAATAGGTTTTTATAATTTAATTTGCAGAATTAATGGGCTTTTTAAATAATGATTTAATATTGTTGTAATCGCCAAAAACAACTATGATGTCATGGGCAAGCATCACTTCTTCGCCTGTCATAATGCTTAAAGTTTCGCCTGCACGTTTTATTAAAATAAGCTGAATTTTGTAAGTTTCCTTTAAACCGGAGTGTTTCAAAGGTACATTATGAAATTGTTTTGGTAAATAGGATAAATTAATTTCACACATTGCATTTTTGCCAAAAGTGTCAAGCAAAACAATGGCGTTTGAACCATCGCCAAACATTATTCTGTTGCCAAGTGCTTCTATTCCCGCATCAATAAAACGCCTTACAGCCCGAACACGTGTGCTTATTGTGATGATGCCCATAGAAAGAAAAATAACCAAAATAGAACTCCACATGTTTTCAACTGCTGAATTACTTAGCGATAAAAACACGTTAACCACACTAGACATTATTATAACTGTAAATAAATATCCAAAAATAATGGTTAGTTTTGCAAGTTTTCTTCGTGTGCGAAATTTAACAATGCCCTCACTTTCTTGTGTGGTGAAACCGCAGTTTGTAAGCATTGAAATAACCTGCAAATTAGCCTTGTCGTAGGTTAAGCCTGTCAAACGAAAAAGCACCGTGAAAATTTCGATAATAAGCATGTAAATTAATATGAATACAAAAAAAAGCACCAAAGCATAAGTAATTGTCATAAAATACCCCGATTCTTTTATATTTTTAATATAAGTAATATTGTTTTATAAAATGAGTAACACATGTATTGTTTATGAATGCATTAAATAATAAGATTTTTGATTCATTACAAAATATTAACGATACAAGGTTAACTTTTATGAAAATAATTGTTGTCTTATAAAAATACTATACATTAAATTGAAAGAAAATACAAGCTTTTGCATAATGTATATAATTTAAAAATAAAACATGATATTTTTAAAAGGGAAGTGTACTTATAATATTTAACTAAAAGAATAAAATGCAAATTGATAAATTTACAAAATGTTATTATTTTATCTTGGTTTTGCGGTTGCAATATATAATTAAATATGTGATAATATAAGTAATGAGTAGTTGACCTTCGTAATTCCTCTTACACCCGTGTCATTCCGAACGCAAGTGAGGAATCCGCTCCTTTTAGGCACGCTGTGATTGCGATTCTTCGTCATACCTCCTCAGAATGACATGTGTATGAAACCACACCTAATATAAAAAACACTCTATTATTTATAAAGGGGAAAACCTATGGCTAAAATCGGTATGCAATTAATGAATTTCAGAGAAATAATTGCTGAAATTGGAATTTATGAAACAATTAAAAAATTAAACGAAATGGGCTATAATACATTTGAAATGTCTTTTGTGCCCACAACACCTGAAAATATAGCTGCTGTGAAAAAAGCAATTGATGATTTTGGAATTGAAATTGGCGCAATGAGCACTGCGCTTGAATCGCCACATCCATCATTTGAAGCATTAGACAATAATTATGATAAAATTATCAATGATTGCAAAATATTGAATTGTAAAATATTACGCATTGGTATGATACCTATCTCATACATGAGCGATAAAGACGAAGCATTTGCCTTTACAAAAAGGTGTGATGCCATGGCAAAACAACTTAAAGAACACGGCATAGCTTTACATTATCATCACCATCATAACGAGTTTGTAAAATATGATGGCAAATATTTTTTAGAGTCTATGCGTGATATGAGCGAAGAGCTTGGCTTTGAGCTTGACACACACTGGATACATAGAGGTGGGGAAGTTCCGCAAGATTTTATCAAATTGTTTGAAGGCAGAATGAAAGTGTTGCACCTTAAAGATTATGTTATTGCTGAACCTGATTTTTCACAGTTTTCAATAGAGCAAGTTAATCCGGGCAATAAAGACTTCTTAGCGGCTTATATGGCTATAGTGCATTACGCACCTGTTGGCGAGGGTTCGCTGAAGTTTAAAGAAATTATTAATACTGCTCTTGAAATTGGTGTTGAATACTTCTTTATAGAGCAAGATGACACTTATGGTGAAGATGTATTTGAATGTGCAAGAATATCACGTGAAAATTTAGTTAAAATGGGCTTTGAAAATTTATTTTAATTAAAAATTTTTAGTCTTTTTCGTTAAATAGTATTGACAAAAATTGTATAAATCGCTATAATAAGCTTAAAATATTTTAACTAAAATATTTTAAGCTTATTATAATTTTTGGAGGTTTACTATGTTAGACAAAGTACGTGAAGTTATGGCGGATACACTAGGATGTGACATTGATACAATTACACTTGAAACAAGCCTTAAAGAAGATTTAGAGCTTGACAGCTTGGACGCTGTTGATTTAAACATGGCTTTAGAAGAAGCTTTCGAAGTTTCTATTTCTGATGAAGAGCTTGCCGGTTTAAAAACAGTTGATGATATCATTAAAATCATCACAGAAAAAACAAAATAATTTGCGATAATGTATCGCAAGTTTAAGTTATAGCGATGTAAAATAATTATATGTAAATAATATTATTTTATAATGGGCCATGCGTTAAATTCATAGTAAATATTTGTTTGATGTATGGTGCCTCGCTTTAAACTTAAAAGCAAAATTAATACCGATTAGGTATACAATAAATATAAAATTAAGCAGTCGCAAAGCTGCAAAAGGAGCTTTTTATGAATTTAAATGAAATTTTGGGTATTAAATATCCAATTATTCAAGGAGCAATGGCTAATATATCCGATGCGAAATTTGCGGCGGCTGTTTCAAATAGTGGTGCTATGGGCATAATTGCAACAGCGGTAATGCCACCTGAAACAGTAAGGCAAGAGATTAAATTATGCAAAACTTTAACAGATAAACCTTTTGGGGTTAATTTGATGTTAATGAACCCACAAATAGATGAAATTGCGGATATAATAATTGAAGAGGGCGTAAAATTCATCACTACAGGTGCCGGTAACCCCGGAAAATACATGCAAAAATGGAAAGATGCAGGCATAGTGGTTTTCCCTGTTGTGCCTAATTCAACACTAGCTAGAAGAATGGAAAAAGCAGGCGCAGACGGCGTTATAGCAGAGGGAACAGAAAGCGGCGGACATGTTGGCGAACTTACAACAATGGCGCTTATACCACAAGTGGTAAGCGCTGTAAATATACCTGTTGTTGCTGCGGGCGGCATTGCAAGCGGCAAACAAGTTTTAGCGGCTGAAATATTGGGCGCTTACGGTGTGCAAATTGGCACATGCCTTTTGACAAGTGAAGAATGCCCTGTGCATGAAAATTATAAAAATGCTGTTATTAATTCAAAAGACAGTGATACAGTTGTAACAGGCAGAAACAGCGGAGTTCCTGTTAGGGTGCTTAAAAACCCAATGACAAGGGAACATATGAAGCTTGAAAAATCAGGTGCGGATAAAATGGAACTTGAGAAATATACTGTTGGCGCACTTAGAAGAGCAGTTGTTGACGGCGACGTGAAAACAGGCTCGGTTATGGCAGGGCAAGTTGCAGGAATGGTAAGCGAAATTAAACCACTTGATGAAATTTTTGAAAGCTTGATGAGCGAATACAACGAAATTAAAAAGCAAATTACAGTTAAATAATTTTGCGCGTATATTAATAAACAATAAATTATTTAATTTAAATAATATTTGAAACGGAGAAAATTATGAAATTAGCCTTTGTTTATTCAGGCCAAGGTAGCCAAAAAGTTGGAATGGGTAAGGATTTATACGAACAGAGCGAAATTTTTAAAAATACATTTGATTTAATAGATGAAAGCAAAAGAAATATTGCTTTTGAAGGCCCTATGGAGGATTTATCCAAAACAATTAATACACAGGGCATAATGAGCGCTTTTTGTGTAGGAGTTACAGAAATGCTGAAAAATGACGGCATAGTGCCAATGGCGGCAATGGGCTTAAGTCTTGGTGAATACAGCGCACTTTATGCCGCAGATGTATTTACAAAAGAGCAAGTGATCGACATTATTAATTTCCGTGCGAGTGAAATGACAAAAGCGGCTAAAGGCATTGAATGCAAAATGGCTGCCGTTTTAGGTCTTGCAAAAGAACAAATTGCACAATGCTGTGAAAACGCAAAAGAAAAGGGCGTTGTAAGCATCGCAAATTACAATTGTCCCGGACAAGTGGTTATTTCAGGCGAAAAAAATGCTGTTGAATATGCCGCTGAGCTTTGCAAAGAAGCAGGAGCAAAAAGATGTGTCTTTTTAGAGACAGAAGGTGCTTTTCATACAAATGTTATGCAAAGCGCATATGAGGGCTTAAAAAACAGGTTTGAGAGTGAAAATTTTGGCACAAATAAAATCCCTGTAATAATGAATGCAATTGCAAGAGAACCAAAAGACACAGAAGAAATGAAAACATATTTGGCATTACAAGTTAAAAATAGCGTTAATTTTGAAGATAGCATTACTTATTTAAAAGATTTAGGCGTTGATACCGTTATCGAAATAGGCCAAGGCAAAACATTGAGCGGATTTATTAAAAAATCTTGTAAAGATATCACTTTATATAATATTGAGGATATGCAAACTTACACCCAAACAGTAGAAGAAATAAAAAATGCACAGTGAGGGAAAAATGGAAAATAAAACTATAATAGTCACAGGTGGAGCAAAGGGAATAGGCAAAGGAATTTGTCTTGCTTTTGCAAAAGAGGGCGCAAATTTAGTTATAAATTATAATGGCAGCGAAGAAGCCGCAAAACAAACTGCAACAGAATGCGAGCAATTGGGCGCAAAATGTGTTATAATTAAAGCTGATATTTCTAAAAAAGACGATTGCCAACAGCTTGTTAAAGCGGCAACAGATAATTTTAAAACAGTTGATGTGCTTGTTAATAATGCAGGTATAACAAAAGATAATCTTTTAATGCGTATGAGCGAAGAAGAATTTGACGATGTTATAAGCATAAATTTAAAGGGTTCTTTCAATATGATGCAAGCTGTTTGCCGCCCAATGATGAAGCAAAGAAAAGGCAAAATAATTAATATTTCAAGTGTTGTTGGCTTAATAGGTAATGCAGGGCAAACAAATTATTGTGCAAGTAAAGCAGGCGTTATAGGCATGACTAAATCTGCCGCACGAGAACTTGCCGCGCGAAATATCACAGTGAATGCAATTGCGCCCGGTTTTATTGAAACAGATATGACACTTGTTTTACCCGAAGAAATAAAAGAAAAAGTAAAAGAGCAAATTCCGCTTAGCACTGTTGGTTCTTGCGAAGATGTCGCAAATGCAGTTGTGTTTTTGGCTAGCGAAAAAGCAAATTATATAACAGGCCAAACACTTGCAATTGACGGCGGAATGTCGATGATTTAATTTTATACATAAGAGGGAGAAATTATGAAAAGAAGAGTAGCAATTACAGGTATAGGTGCAGTTAGCCCGATAGGCAATTCAGCAAATGAAATGTTTGAAAATGCAAAAAACGGTGTTTGCGGAATTGATTTTATTACCAAATTTGATACAGAGAACAGCAAAGTTAAAATTGCGGCTGAAGTTAAAAATTTAGAAATTGAAAAATACTTTGATAAAAAAAGCATTCGTAAATATGCAAAATTCACTCAATATGCGCTAATTGCAGCACAAGAAGCTGTTGAGCAAAGCGGTATCAACGCAGAAAACACTAATTTAGACGATTGTGTTGTAAGCATTGCAAGCGGTATTGGTGGGCTTGAAAACATTGAAATAGAACAAATGAAAGGCGCTGATAAAGGCTTTGACAGAGTGTCACCTTTCTTTATTCCTATGGCTATTTCTAATATGGCGTCGGGTGCTGTTTCAATTAAATACGGCTTTAAAGGCTATAGCGCTTGCGTTGTTACTGCTTGCGCTTCGGCATCAAATGCAATTGGCGATTCTTTCAGAATGATAAGAGACGGCTATGCAGATGTTGCTGTAACAGGCGGCACAGAAGCAAGTATTACACCACTTGGCATGGGCGGTTTTACATCGCTGAAAGCTCTTTGCGAAAACAACGAGCCAACAAATGCAAGCACACCTTTTGATAAAAACAGAAGCGGTTTTGTAATGGGTGAGGGCGCAGGCGTATTAGTTTTGGAAGAATATGAACATGCTGTAAAAAGAGGCGCTAAAATTATAGGCGAAGTTGTTGGCTATGGCGCAACATGTGACGCTTACCATATGACAGCACCTTTAGAAGATGGCAGTGGTGCAGCTAGGGCTATCACAATGGCGGTTAACGATGCTAAAATTAACAAAGAAGAGCTTGGTTATATAAATGCACATGCAACAAGCACACCAATGAACGACAAAGGCGAAACAAAATCAATAAGGCTTGCTTTTGGCGAGCATGCAGATAATATTTTAGTGTCGGGCACAAAATCAATGACAGGCCATTTGCTTGGCGCAGCAGGTGCTATCGAGGGTATTTTGACATTGATGTCAATTAACAGTGGTGTTGCACTTCCCACAATTGGTTACAAAACCGAGGATGAAGAATGCGATTTAAATGTTGTTAAAAACGTTAAAAAAGAAATGAATACACAATATGGCATGTCGACCAATTTAGGTTTTGGCGGACACAATGCGGCTGTTGTATTTAAAAAAGCAGAAAATTAATTAAAAGTGAATGGTGAACTATGCTAGAAAGATATTTTTCACAAGTGTATACAAAATTTAAGCTAAAATTTTATCAAACTGTGTTTTCAAGTTTTGAACAACGAGAAGCAAGTTTATCTGTTGTGGAAACATTTTGTGTCGAGGTTATTTTTGCCCTTGACAGGCCTACGGTAAAAGAATTTGCGGATTTTGCGCAGATTTCGTCCCCAAATGCCGCATATAAGGTCAACAGTTTAATAAAAAAAGGATATATTACAAAAGTTCAAAACAGGGAAGATAAAAGAGAGTTTTATCTTGAAGTTACCGAAAAATATTTGAATTATGTTGGGATAACCTACGATTATATTACACTTGTCTCAAAGAGATTGCGAGAAAGATTTGGCAAGGAAGACATTGAAAAATTAGAGGAAATAATGCGTGTTTTATCTGATGAATTAATGCCCGAAGTGCCTATTAAACAAAAATTATTTTAAACAAATATACGCCCACACACAACTGTGTTTAGTTGTGTGTGGGCGATTGAAGTGATGGGATTATAAATGAGACAAATTATTTTATGGGCATTAACAATTATATTTTCAATAGATAGCGTGCTGAGGCTCTTCAAAAGCAGTTTTAATTTGGGCGTAGCCATAATGTATACAATTACAATTTTTCTTTGGATATATACATTTTTCAACAAGCAAATAGACTTGTTTTTATCGCATGGAATAGGTTTTGCTATAAAAACACTGTTTTTTGTGGGTGTTGGAATAATGCTTGTTATGTCTGTATTTTTGTTTATAAGTGGTGTGCGAACACAAGCAGATGGAGACGAAAAAGCAGTGATTGTGCTTGGCGCCGGATTAAATGGGGAAGAGCCTTCGGGTGTGCTTGCACGAAGGCTTGATGAAGCTATAAAGTTTTACGAGGAAAACAATGATATTGTGATTGTTGTAACAGGCGGTCAAGGTCCTAATGAAATTATACCGGAAGCACATGCCATGAAAAACTATTTGATATCAAAAGATGTGCCAGAAGAAATAATTATTGTCGAGGATAAAAGTACTTCCACCGAAGAAAATTTTGCCTTTGCCAAAGAACTTTTAGAAGAGCAGGGAATAGAAAGTAATGCACCGATAGCTTTTGCTACAAATACATTTCATTGCTACCGCAGTGCAGAATATGCACGTTATGTAGGGCTTAGCAATGTCAGCAGTTTGCCAAGTGCAACAGGCTTTGGCAATGTTTTGCCCGCTTATATGAGGGAAGTTCTTGCGGTTATGTATTATTGGGTGTTTAAATGATTTGGTATTTTATTCAATGTTTGATGAAAAGATATAAGCTTTGCAAATAATTGATATAGGAACGGATTCCTACGACTCGCTAAGAGCCGCCTTACGGCGATTGCTCGCTTGCATTGCACTGCGGTGCTTATCGCCTTGGCTCGGAATGACAGAGCTAGGCTTGCTGTTTCCGGGGTTCCTCGCTTACACTCGGAAGGACAGAGCATTATTTGTCTATTGCTTTCAAAGTGCAAAACCATTCAAAATATAATATATGAAAAGGAGCTGTGACGAAATTTCGTCACAGCTCCTTAATTTTAAAATATTCACTTAAAATAAATAATATATTATCGTATAAATTCTATTGTTTTAAGCTAAATATTGTTTTTAGCCACCGGTGGGCTCAGCCGTACCGCAAACAGAGCATACACCGTCAACAAAAACATGTGGGATAATTGCAATTGGTTCTGTTTTGGTTGTTCCATCACTATAAGTTATCGTAGTAATACCTTCCACAGTACAAGTGGGCTCTTGGTTTACATCTCTGCTTACCTCAGTAACAGGTTCTACATAAGTTGGGTCTTTTGTGCCACATACTGTGCAAATTCCATCGGCGCCATACGTATGCAAGCCTGTAGCAGGGATTGCTTCTGTAGATGTTGTACCATCACTATAATATATAGTTTTTACGCCAGGAACTCCACAAGTGGCTGGAGTTGTTGTTTCTGTGTTTGTTATAGTTACAACAGATGAACTACTAGAACTAGATGAACTGCTCGAACTTGAACTGCTTGAGCTTGATGAACTACTCGAACTACTCGAACTGCTCTCAACATAATCAGGGTCTTTAACTCCGCAGCGTGTGCAAACACCGTCTACAAAATCGTGTCCAAGTGCCGGTACGATATCACGGTTTACTACAGAGCCATCCCACAAGGTGTATGGTGTGTATCCGTTTTCGGTGCATGTTGGAGGTACAGGTGTGCCGGCAACAGGTGCAGGTGGGTCTTGCCTTGTTGGTATTGTTCCTGTGCTTGGGCGTGTATCTTCGGTGATATATGCATGCATACGCACATATTCAAGCCATGCTGCGCCACCGGCTGCATTTAAATGTAATCCGTCAGCGGAAATGTATTCGCTTTTAATATAGCCGGTTGAAGGGTCTTTCAAACCTTCGGCAATATTTAAGAACGGCAAGCCTAATTCTTCACACATTTCAACAAGTGCTTTGTTAAAGCCATCTATAGTGCTTTGTGAAACATTAGGATAATCGCCACTGGAACCTTTAGGCGGAACTGCACTTACAATGATATCAGCATATTCATAGGCGCTTTTGATTTCGTTTATAACGCCTTCATATTTTGTTATAAATGCATCAATGTCTGCATTTGTGTAAGCGTCATTAGTGCCCATTGTTATAATGATTCGTCTTGGCTGTACCAATTCAATAGCGTCGGGTATAGTATAAACCGCCATGTCGTTTTGGAAAAATACACAGCCTGTAGTGTTTACACCGCCTATTGCAAGGCCAACCATACCCATATAGTTTTCAAGTGGAATTAAATTGTAAATTTCATAAAGACCAACTGTGTTAGAATCGCCGACAAAAAGTGTATCATTAAGATATGATTGTCCTGCGTCTTCACTCAGTGGTATAATAACGCCGTCATAAACATCTTCATCAATGGCGTTTGCATTTTGATTATAGCTATCATCCGTGCTTTCGCTGCTTAGCTCTGAAGCCACATCATTTTCGATGCTTGGCGATGACGCTGAGCCTGAAATTAAAATTATGCTTGTGATTGCCACAAACACAAAAACCAAAACACATGCACAAATCATGTAAACCGCGCGTTTTTGTGAAATTGGCAATTCGTTAAACATTGCAGGCCATTTTTTTATATTGCTCATTGTAAATTTTTGCTTATTTTTCACGTAGTAATCCCTGTACCTTTCTATGCTAAAAGCATACGATCGTTTGCAAAATCGCCTTTGCTTACTTGCTCAAACTTTTGAAGTAAATCTTGAACCTTTAAATCTTGTTTTTCTTGTCCACAAACATCGTATATAATTTGTCCCGAATTCATCATAATTAATCTGTTGCCATATTTAATGGCATCTTTCAT
The DNA here is from genome assembly GCA_964369715.1 of uncultured Bacteroides sp. Classification (GTDB taxonomy): domain Bacteria; phylum Bacillota; class Clostridia; order Oscillospirales; family Ruminococcaceae; genus Ruthenibacterium. The sequence continues at coordinate 13,928 of CAYJGV010000042.1, forward strand.
ATTATGTGTAATCATTATTGTGCTCAATTTTGATTCATTTACTATTTTTTCTGTTATTTCTAAAACTTTAGCGGCTGTTTTTGGGTCAAGTGCCGCAGTGTGTTCGTCTAAAAGTAAAAGACGTGGCTTTTGTAATGTTGCCATCAATAATGTCAAAGCTTGTCTTTGGCCGCCTGAAAGCAAGCGCACTTTTGTGTTAAGGCGGTCTTCAAGCCCTAAGTCAAGCATTTCAAGCTTTTCTTTATAAACTTCACGTTCGTCTTTTTTTATTCCCCAAGCTAAAGAGCGCTTTTTGCCTCTGCGATATGCCATAGCAAGGTTTTCTTCTATGCCCATATTGCCGGCAGTTCCAAGCATAGGGTCTTGGAAAACCCTGCCCAGATAAGACGCACGTTTGTACTCAGGCATTTTTGTAATATTGCTGCCATCGAGTGTGATTGTGCCGGAATCTACCATATAAACACCGGCAAGTAAATTTAATACTGTGCTTTTTCCCGCACCGTTGCCACCAATTACTGTAACAAAATCGCCCTCGTTCATATTAAATGAAAAATCATCAAAAACACGTTTTTCGTTAATTGTTCCGGGGTTAAAAGTTTTGCTTATTCCATTAATTTGTAACATTTTCTTCCCCCTTTTCTTCGCCTTGCTCAAGCAGGGGCTTATCGTTTTTATTCACCTTTACTTTGCCATATTTTTTCCGCAGATAAGGCATACCTAAAGCTAGTGCAACAACACATGCGCTAAACAGTTTCAAATCGTCTGTGCGCAATCCCAATTGTAAAACAAGCGCTATAATTGCAAAATAGATTATAGAGCCGCAAACTATACTGAAAAGCATATAGGAAAAATTAAAACGTGTGCCAAAAACAACTTCGCCGATAATAACACTTGCAAGGCCTATTACAATTGCACCACGGCCCATGTTTATGTCAGCATTGCCTTGGTATTGTGCAAGTAATGCACCTGCAAGGCCTACAAGGCCGTTAGATAAAATAAGGCCTATCATTTTAGTTGTGTTTGTGTTAACACCTTGTGCACGAACCATTTTGCGGTTGTTGCCTGTTGCACGTATAGCACAGCCGATTTCTGTGCCGAAAAACCAATAAAGTGCCGCAATAACTAATGCAACAACAATGGAACCTGTTATAATTGCCGCAGTTACATTTCCGAGTGAAATCATGGTTGGCATACGGTTAAGCCCGATGTTCGCCCTGCCCATAATTCTAAGGTTTATAGAATATAATGCAAGCTGTGTTAAAATACCCGATAAAATTGGAGGGATACCCAGCTTGGTGTTCAAAAGTCCTGTTATTGCCCCGGCAAGCATACCGGCCAAAATAGCAATAGGCAATGTTAAAACAGGTGGAACACCTGCAATTATAAGCATTGCGCTTACTGCGCCGCCTGTACATAGGCTTGAATCTACAGTTAAATCGGCAAAGTCAAGCACCTTGTATGTAATATAAACCCCCAATGCCAGAATGCCCCAAATTAAACCTTGGGAAACAGCACCCGGCAAAGCACGTAGCAATGACATGATTTATTACCTCGTTTTTATAATTTATTGCGATAAAGCACTGAATTGAAATTTAACTATAATTATTTACTTTAAATTATCGCATATCCATATAATTATATCATAAAAAAATAAAAACGGCAAGCAAAAAGCTTACCGTTTTTATTTTTCACATATTTAAAAATTAACCTAATAAATCTGCAGGTATTTCAAGGCCGATAGCCGCTGCATTATCCTCGTTAATAACAAGTTTTAGGTCTTCTTGAGAACTAAACATAATTGGCATTGTGCTAATGTCAGCGCCCTCAATTAAAATTTGAAATGCTTGCTCTGCTGTCATTTGGCCAAGTGTGTAGTAATCAACACTGTATGTTGCAAGGCCGCCTGCCATTGTCATGTTTTCTTCACCGCAAATTACAGGCATTTGTGCAGGCTCTGTAACCATAGCAAGTGTTTCCATTGATGATGCCATTACATTATCTGTAGGCAGGTAAAGAGCATCAACTTTAGGTATTAAGTTAGTAGCAACGCTTTGAATATCGTTAGAGCTTGAAACAGTTGCAATTTCAACTGAAAGGCCTAATGCTTCAAATGCTGCTTGTGCAATTTCTGCTTGTAGAATAGAATTGTCTTCTGATGAAGAATACATAATACCAACAGTTTGTGCATCAGGCACTAATTGAAGTAAAAGGTCTGCTTGTAAATCGATAGGGTTTAAATCTGATGTGCCTGAAACATTTCCGCCGGGAGCATCATTTGTGTCAACTAAATTAGAGCTTTCAGGGTCTGTAACAGCTGTTACTAAAATTGGAATTTCGCTTGTTGCTTGTGCAGCTGATTGTGCAGCAGGTGTAGCAACAGCTAAAATTAAATCAACACCATCATTTGCAAATTTTTGTGCTATAAGGTTAGCGTTAGAAGCATCGCCTGAAGAGTTTTGAACGTCGAATGTAACTTCAACGCCTGCCTCTTGTGCAAGCTCTGTAAGTAGATCTTGGAAGCCTTGTGTTGCTTGGTCAAGTGCTTCGTGTTGAACAAATTGTAAAATGCCAACTGTTAAAGCTTCGCCTTGTGCAGGTGCACTTTCCTCTGTTGTTTCTTCTGTTGTTACTTCGCTTGTTGTTTCTTCAGTAGTTGCTTCGCTTGTTGTTTGTTCTGTTGCCTCTTGTGCACAAGCAGCAAAACTGAACATCATTGTAAGTGCTAATAATAATGCAAGTAGTTTTTTCATTGTTTTATCCTCCCAAATTTTGAATACTTTAAAATACTTAAAAAATATTAAGTATTTACATTTTATTAGTATAACATAAATAAGTGTGAAATTACAAGAAAAAAATAAAAATAGTAATAATTATGTTTTTGCTTTTTTATATAATATAACAGTCAAAAAAATGGCATTTTGACATATTTCTTTAAGACGGTTTTTAAAAATATCTCATATATTTTTGCTATATAAATAATTTTAAAAAAATTATTTATTTTAACTTTAATCAAACTTTAATCAAACTATGATATAATACAAACAAAAACCAAATAGGGAGGGGTTCTTATGAGAATTTTACTTGCAGAAGATGAAAGAGATATGAATAAAATCATCACAAAAAAATTAATATCCGAGGGGTATGCCGTTGATAGTTGTTTTGACGGACAAACAGCTCTTGATTATATACAAAGCACAGAATATGATGTAATCATCCTTGATATAATGATGCCAAAACAAGACGGGTTTTCGGTAATTAAAATAATGCGCTCAAAATGCATAGAAACCCCCACTATTTTTTTAACAGCAAGAGACGCAGTATCGGACAGAGTAAAAGGCCTTGATTTAGGAGCAAATGATTATCTTGTAAAACCTTTTTCTTTTGAAGAATTAATGGCTCGTATTCGTGTTATGACAAGGTTGAAATCAGAAAAAAGTTCAAATATATTATCCGTTGCAGATTTAACGCTTGATATTAGCTCGCATATAGTAAAGCGTGGGGAAATGGTGATAGCGCTATCAGCAAAAGAGTATGCACTTTTGAAATATATGATGTACAATGCAGGAATTGTATTATCAAGAGAGAAAATTGAAAATCACATTTGGAACTTTGACTATGAGGGCGGTACAAATGTTGTGGACGTATATATAAGGTATATAAGGAAGAAGATAGATAGCGATTTTGACACAAAACTTATACATACGGTAAGAGGCAGCGGTTATGTGCTTCGGGAGGAAATATGAAAAAAATATCGGCAAAATTAAGGTTAACTCTTTTTACAACATTTCTCATGCTGTTGATGGCAAGTGTGTTAATAGGCTTGATGTTTTCGCTAAGCGATGATATTGTTGCGGCAAACAGTATAGACACGTTAACCGAAGTTGTAGATGATAATTCTAAAGAGCTTGAGTTTGATGACGGCAAACTTGATACCGGTGATATTGATTTTTACAAAAAAGGTGTATACACGCTTTTATATTCGCAAGATGGTGAGCACATTGCTGGTGATTTTCCAAAAGAAAGCATCTATGCGCAACCGCTTAAAGATAAAGAAAATACAGAATTTACAATTGACGGCTCACTGTATTATATTTACGATAGGCTAGCATCTGTTGAGGATTCTCGCTCTTTTGTGTGGGTGCGTGGAATTATAGCGGTGGACGAGCTTGCAAGCGCCACAAACAGTGTTTTGCAAACAGCACTTTTCTCTTTGCCGTTATTTGTGCTTTTGGGTTCAATAGGATGCTATTTTATTGCTAAAAGCACATTTCGACCAATTGATAAAATTGCTAAAATAGCCGAAGAAATAAGTGAGAGCGAAAATCTTGCTTTGCGCATTGATTTGCAAGACGCAAGCCCAGAAATACGCAAACTTTCCGATACGTTTGACAAAATGTTTGAACGTTTGGAAGGTGCATTTGAAGCAGAAAAGCAATTCACCTCTGATGTTTCACACGAGCTTAGAACGCCGACTGCTGTTATTTTAGCACAGTGCGAATATGCCATTGGAGAGAAAATCACGCCGGAAGATAAAGAAGAAGCGCTTGAGACAGTGCAAAGACAAGCGAAAAAGATGTCAAACCTTATTTCGGAACTATTAAACCTTATTCGTATGGACAGAGGTTTTAACACAGCTGAGTTTAAGCAGATTAATATAAGTGAGCTTGTGCAAGAAGTGTGCGAAGAACACAAACTGATTGTTCCTGATAATTTAAAAATGACATACGATATCGCATCGAATATCAACGGAAAATTTGATGAAGCGATGATTACAAGATTGCTTGAAAATTTGATTAGCAATGCTGTTTCTTACAGAAAAGAAAACAGTATTGCAAATGTCCATGTTGCGCTAGAGCAAACCGATAAAGAAATCGTATTGTCGGTGAAAGATGACGGCATAGGTATAGCTAAAGAACACAGGGAAAAAATTTGGCAGAGATTTTATCAGGTGGATAGCTCTCGAACAGCAAGCCAAAATGGAAACATGGGTTTAGGGCTATCTATGGTGTCACAAATTGCAAAGCAACATAGTGCAAAAATTGCAATTGAAAGCGAGCTGAACATAGGAAGTTTATTTATAATAAAATTTCCAAAATAAATTTTCGAGTTTTAATGTTATTTTAATTTTCGAGTTGTAATATTATAACATCGAAAGAAAATATTAAAGCAAAATTTAAGGAGAAAACATTATGAAACTAAAAAACACATTTAAAAAAGCAGGGATTACTTCTTGTGCTGTTATTATTGCGATAAGTCTTGCAGGGTGCGCTAAAACATCTGCAGAACCTATGCCAGCTGTAGAGAATGAACAACCAGTTGTCGAACAGGTTGAAACAACTAGCGTAACATCAACATCTTTGGCAAGCGCTGATGAAAATTATATTGGAGAAACACAAGCCAAAGAAATTGCTCTTGCACATGCAGGAATAAATGAAGCTGATGTTTCGCATATGTTTTGCAAACTTGATTATGACAACGGCATAGCGGAATATGAAGTAGAATTTTGGGATGGCAATGCAGAATATGATTATGAAATAAATGCAATAAGCGGTGATATTATAGGCTATGATTACGACATGGAAAGCTATAATGCAAATGCACCTACAACTTCAAGCAGCTCAAACGACACTACAGAGTATATTGGTGAGGAACAGGCAAAAGCTATAGCATTTGAACACGCAGGTATAAGCGAAAGTGAAGCTACTTTTATTAAATGCGAATTCGAATTTGATGACGGTTATGCCGAATACGAAGTAGAGTGGAGAATTGATAGAACAGAGTATGATTATACAATTAGTGCAACTGATGGCACAATTTTGGAACATGATGTGGAGTATGATGATTAATCTTTCAACCCATTACTTTGAATAACTAATATAATTCGCTTTATTTTATTCTTAGTTGTCCATATTAAATTGTATTATCACAATTAATTTAATTAACTTAAACCTGTGCCTTGCTTTATTGCT
>CAYJGV010000043.1:0-19279 GCA_964369715.1 uncultured Bacteroides sp.
CAATGTCATTTGTTTTAGATGTAAACAATTTAAATGTGTCTTTTTTCACAAGCAATGGCGAAGTGCAAGCAGTGCGCGGCGTGAGCTTTCATGTTGAAAAAGGCGAAATACTCGGCATTGTGGGCGAGAGCGGAAGCGGTAAAAGCGTTACTTCAATGTCAATATTAAAACTGCTTGCAGACACAGCAAGAATAAAAAGCGGCGATGTTAAATTTATGGATACAGACCTTTTGTCGCTATCGAAAAATGAAATAAGAGATGTGCGAGGAAAGCAAATTTCAATGATATTCCAAGACCCAATGTCGTCATTAAACCCGCTTTTAACAGTGGGCGACCAAGTTGGCGAAATGATAAAAACGCACAATAAAAACATGCCAAAGGAACAGATAAAAGAAAAAGTTATAGAGCTTTTTGAAAAAATAAGAATACCTGATCCGAAAAAAAGGTATAAAGAGTACCCACACCAATTTTCGGGTGGTATGCGCCAGCGTGTAATGATAGCAATGGCACTTGCAAACAGCCCACAGCTTCTTATTGCAGACGAGCCCACAACAGCGCTTGACGTTACTATTCAAGACCAAATTTTAAAGCAGCTTCGTGCTCTTCAAGATGACTCTGACACAAGCATAATATTTATAACGCATGATTTGGGCGTTGTGGCAGAACTTTGCCACAGGGTAATTGTTATGTATGGTGGGCTTATAATGGAAGAGGCTCCTATTGACGAAATTTTTGAAAGACCACTTCACCCATATACAATGGGACTTATGGCTTCACTGCCAAAAATAGACCAAGACAAAAGCGAAAAACTTATGAGCATACCCGGTTCTCCACCGGACATGATAAATCCGCCAAAAGGATGCCCGTTTGCGCCAAGGTGCAAATTTGCGCGCAATATCTGCATGGATAAATTACCGCCATATACCGAGAAAACGAAGGGGCATCGCTCAATGTGCTGGCTACTTACCGAGGGAGCACCGCAAGAAAACAACCCCTTTGCAATACAGGAGGGTGCACTTTAATATGAGCAATAATAATGCACTTGTTGTAGAAAACTTAACAAAACATTTTAAAATAGGTAAAAATTCGTATGTGCACGCTGTTGATGACGTTAGTTTTACGCTTAAAAAAGGCAGAACACTGGGACTTGTAGGCGAAAGCGGCTGCGGAAAAAGCAGTACAGCACGCACAATAATAAGAATTTATGATCCTGACAGCGGCAAAATTGTTTTAAATGGAACCGACATTACCAATTTGTCGCAAAAAGAATTAAAACCTCTTCGCAAACAAATTCAAATGATATTCCAAGACCCTTATGCCTCACTTAACGCGAGAATGACGGTTAGAGATATTATAGCAGAACCACTTATTGCACATGGTATTGTAAAAAATAAAAACATGGCAGATGAACTTGTTTACCCGATGCTTGAGCTTGTAGGCTTATCAAAAGAGCACGCAAGACGCTATGCACACGAGTTTTCCGGTGGTCAGCGCCAAAGAATAGGCATTGCACGTGCACTTGTGCTTAAACCACAAGTAGTTATATGTGATGAGCCAATATCAGCGCTTGATGTTTCAATTCAAGCACAAATTGTAAACCTACTGCGTGAATATCAGCAAAATGAGGGGCTCTCTTACCTCTTTATAGCACATGATTTGTCAATGGTGCGCTATGTATCGGACGATGTTGGCGTTATGTATTTGGGCAAGCTTGTGGAAACATGTGAAGCGTCAGAAATTTATGATAACCCACTTCACCCATACACAAAAGGTTTGCTTTCCTGTGTGCCTGTCGCAGACCCAAAACTGGCACGACAAAAAGAAAGTGCAGGAATAGGTGGCGATATACCAAGCCCTGTAAAACCGCCAAGCGGGTGCCGATTCCACACACGTTGTGATTTTGTAAAGGACATTTGCAAAGAAGAAACACCTAAGATGAAAGAAGTTAAACCCGGCCACTGCGTTGCATGCCATTTGTATTAAAACGTTTTTTTCATATATCTGTTGTAAATATTTTAAAAAGCACTTTTTAAAATATTGTTTCGCAGCGGCGATATGTAAAAATATATAATTTGAAGAGGAAGGTAAAAAAATGAAAAAGAGAATTTTATTGGCACTTCTTGCCCTTATGATGATGTTAACATTATTTGCAAGCTGTGCACAAGAAACACCTACAAACATTGAAGATGTTGAAACATCACAGCCACAAGAACAAGCGGATGATGTTGTGGCCGAGGACGCTGCGCAAGAGATGATTTTTGTTTTATCAAACTTGCCCGATGGCCTTGACCCCGGTATAACAAGCAACTCGTTTGCAAAATATGTGCTTTTCAACTGCTTTGAAGGCCTTGTTACATACGATGAGACAGGCAGCCTTGTTGGCGGTATGGCACAGGATTGGGATATCAGCGAAGACGGCCTTGTTTATACATTCAACTTGCGTGATGGCTTAATGTGGAGCGATGGCACACCACTTACAGCAAATGATTTTGTATATTCAATTTTGCGCGTTGCAACTCCTGAAACAACATCACAATACTCAAGCATGGTTACAAGCTATATTTTGAATGCACAAGAGTTTTACGACGGCACAGCAGCTGCTGAAGATGTTGGCGTTAAAGCAATTGACGATACAACACTTGAAATTACATTAATGCAACCTGCATCTTTCTTTATCGACATTTTAAGCATGTGGGTTTACATGCCGGTTCAACAAGCTACTGTTGAAGCTAATGGCGATGCATGGACAACAGCGCCTGAGAGCTACATCTCAAACGGCCCGTTCAAAGTTACAGGTATGAGTATGAGCGAAAACGTAATTATCGAGAAAAACGAAAATTACTGGAATGCTGAAAATGTTGCTATGGAAAAAATAGAATTCCGTTATATTCTTGATACATCAACTGCTTTAACAGCATATGAATCAGGCGAAGTTGACGGCATTGTTTCAATTCCTCCAACAGACTATGCTCGTCTTCGTGCAGAAGATGCAGGGGTACAAACATTCCCAAGCTATGCAACAACTTACTACCTAATCAACACAACAAAAGAGCCATATAACGACCCACTTGTTAGAAAAGCTCTTAACCTTGCAATTGATCGTCAATCTATTATTGACAATGTAATCCAAGTTGCAGCAGAACCTGCATATAGCTTCCTATCACCCGGCTACTCAATAGACGGCACAGATATCACAGAGGGCCGTGGCACATTTGAACTTTCAAATACAGCAGATGTTGAAGCAGCACAAGCTGCATTGGCAGAAGCAGGATATCCAAACGGCGAAGGCTTCCCTGTACTTGAGCTTTCTTACTACACAGATAACACAGTTAAACTTATTGTTGAAGCTATGGCTGTAATGCTTGAAGAAAACTTGAATATCGAAGTTGAGATTGTATCAAGCGAATGGCAAACATATTATGAAGAAATTCAAGCAGAAAACTTTGATGTTGGCGCAATGGGTTGGAGCGCAGACTTCTTGCACCCAATGTCATTTATCGACCTTCTAATAACAGGTGGTTCTTACAATGACACAGGCTATTCAAACCCTGAATATGATGCATTAGCAGAGCAAGCAAGGGTTGAAACAGATCCTTTAGCTGCTGCAGAAATTGTATTGCAAGCTGATGAAATCGCTTCAAACGACTATGTTGTACTACCACTTTACTATCGTTCATCATCACTTTTGATGAAAGATTATGTTGACGGTTACCACATGAATGCAACAGCAGCGTTGTTCTTCAAAGACGCTACAATTTTGCCTCACTAATTGCTAATACAAGCGCTTTACTTTAATGTAAAGTTATTTAAGTGAAAACAAAAAACAAGTGCCACGTTTACCTTTTTATAAGGCGAGCGTGGCACTTGTTAAAATGTTTTAGCCGCAAAATTATTTACGGCTAAAACTAAAAAATATTTGTGCTGTGCACAGAATGGAGATTTTTATGAAATGCATAATTAAAACAGAACTTTTTGGCGATATGACATTTGATTTATACCCAGATATGGCACCTATTACAGTAAAGAGCTTTGTAAAAACAGCAAAAAGCGGTTTTTACAATGGGCTTGCATTTTGCCGAATTGTTGAAGACTATGTTATACAAGGTGGCTCTATCGATAACGATATTATGACAGACAGCGATTTTCACATTAAAGGAGAATTTAAAGAAAACGGCGTTAACAACACATTGCCGCATATTCGTGGTGCGCTTTCAATGGCACGTGATGACGATTTTGATACAGCCGGCACACAGTTTTTCATAGTGCACAAAGACGCAGATAAACTAAACGGTAGATATGCGGCATTTGGGCAAATGACAGATGGTTTTGACACACTGGACAAAATAGCAACATTGCCCACACACGGAAAAGAAACATGGAATAAGCCTGTGAATATGCCTATTATCAGTGAGGTTTTAATAATAGACTAGCATAAAATATGACAAATTTGCATGTTTATATAAGAGTTTATTAAATTTTGTTAATCTGATAGTTGTTTTCTTAAAACTTCTAATATTTTACGCTCTTTTCTTGAAATTTGCACTTGTGTCGTTTGCATTATTTTCGCCGTTTCACTTTGCGTTTTATTTTTAAAAAAGCGCAAATAAATAAGTTTTCTATCATTTGCCGGCAAAGTTGAAAGCACCATTTTCAAGCTTAATATATCCGATAAATTTTCTTCGTGGCCTTCTTCGGGAATGTCAAATTCCCTGTTTGAATCATCATCTGTTACAGGCGTCAATGAAAGTGTCGGAAGTGATGCATCCATTGCTTGTGCTATTTGTTCAACACTGACTTCAAGTTTTTCTGCCAACTGGCTTACAGTCGGCTCGTGTCCTGTAGATTTTAAAATATATTCTCTGCACGCTGTTATTTTTAAGCCTAGCTCTTTTATTGAACGGCTTACTTTAACACTGCCACCGTCTCTGAAAAGCTTTTTAATTTCGCCTAATATAACAGGCACCGCATAAGTTGAAAAACATAAACCTCTAGATTCATCAAACCCATCATAAGCTTTTACAATCCCCATACAACCTGCTGAAAACAAATCGTCGTATTCAATTCCCCTACCTTTAAATCTTCCTGCACAAGAATGTACAAGACCAAGATTATTTTCTATAAATTCTGCACGTGGCCCTAATTTTACAGGCACAGCTTGACCCCCTTTTCTTTAATATGTATAGGGTTAGACAGTACAGATTTTTTTACTCATTGTAACTTTTGTGCCTTTTCCAAAAGTTGAACGCACTTTAATTTTATCCATATAACTTTCCATCACAGAAAACCCAAGCCCTGCCCTTTCATCTCCCCCACTTGTATAAAGTGGCTCCATGGCTTTTTGGATGTCTTCTATGCCGCAACCTTTATCGCTTACGCAAACGACAAAATTATTATTTGCGTAAATGGCCGCTGTTATTGTAATTGCGCCTAATGTGTTTTTATATGCATGGACAATGCTGTTTGTGACAGCTTCCGAAACAGCTGTTTTTATATCTGCAAGCTCGTCCAAATTAGGGTCTGCCTGTGCGGCAAAAGCCGCTACTGTATTGCGTGCAAAGGCTTCATTTATACTTTTACTTGGAAATATTATTTTCATTGTGTTAATCGGTTTCATAACTTCACTCCTATTCTTTCGCTTGTATTCCTGCAAGTGCAAGGACTTTTTTTGCCTCTTTAGGTGCATTTTGAACAATTACAATTCCACCGCTTGCACTTAAAACTTTATGTCTGCCTAAAATTAAACCAATGCCGGAGGAATCCATAAAACTTACACCTGAGAAATCTAAAACCAACGCATCAGGCTCTGATGCGGCAATACATTCATCAATCTTCACACGCATTATTTCTGCGGAATGATGGTCTATTTCTCCGCTTAATAATGCAATTAACTTTTCATTTTGATGCCTTAAAACTACTTGCGCCATCGTTAAACTCCTTTATAAAAAAAATGATACATACAGAATATGAACTAATCATATACTGTATGTATCAAATTTTTTGTCGAAAAATCGACATATTTTATAAATTTAATTTTTTTCTTGCTTCACTGGCTAAATAAAGGCTTCCACATATTAAGATGTTTTTATTTTCACTTACTGCTGTTTTTATTGCCTCTTGTGTGTCATCAAACACTTTAACATTTTCCGCATATTTCATGAAATGTTCTGCTAAATCTTTTGCATTTAAAGCACGAGGTGAATTTGGTGTAACCGTATACACTTCTTTTAAATAAGGCGAAAGCACTTTTGCAATTTCATCGATATCATTTCTTTTTAATACGCCAATAATTCCGATAAAATTATTACAATCCGATTTATTTAGAGTTTTTGCAAGTGCCTTTGCCCCGTCCAAATTATGTGCACCATCCAAAATGATAAGTGGTTCTTTTTGCAAAACTTCAATTCGTGCAGCAAAGCGAGATTTTTGTATACCATTTATTATGTTTTCATCATTTATTTTAAATGGTGTTTTTGCACTTCTTAGCGCTATAGCGGCATAAATAGCAACTGAAGCATTATACGCCTGGTGTTCACCTGCTAAAGGTATTTTTATTTTATTTTCGTTTAAATAAATTGTTTCTTTTTTGATAATATGCCTTTTGTTTTTATTATTTGTATTACAGTCATCATCAAAATTAATAGATAATTTCTTTAAATCCGGCAATATAAATTCACATTTTTTTTCTTCAGCATATTTTTTTATTACATCAAACGCTTCTGTTTCCTGTTTTGGATAACACACAATTTTACAATTGTTTTTTATAATCCCGCATTTTTCTTTTGCTATTTCAGCTAAAGTATCACCTAAAAGTTCTGTATGGTCTTTGCCAATTGCCATAATGCAAGCAACAAGTGTATTTTGTATAGCGTTGCTTGAATCCAGCTTACCACCAAGCCCTGTTTCAAGGCAAACAATATCACATTTTTGCTTTTCAAACCACAAAATTGCTGTCGCTGTAACTATATCAAATGCGACATAATGTTCTAAATTATCAGCCGCATTTTTTACTATAGTAAGCATTTTTGCGCACTCACTCTTTGTTATCATTTTATTATTACAAAGAAAGCGTTCCCTAAAATCTATCACATAAGGGCTTATTGTAGTGCCGGTTTTATAGCCTGCGTTTTGAAGAATATTTGACAGCATAACTGCTGTGCTTCCTTTACCATTTGTGCCTGCAATATGAACAAAGTTTAATTTTTTTTCTGGGTTTCCAAGTGCATTCAAAAGTAGTTTTGTATTTTCAATCCCCGGAGACCCCGCAAGCCTGGGTAAAGAGTTAACCCAATTAAGTGCTTCATTATATTGCATTTTTACACCTCTTTAAGTGCGTTAATGCTCTCCTCAATTTTTTGCAATTTTTCGCTTGCCGCCGCATGTTTTTCTTTAATTTCATTCACGACTTTTTCCGGTGCTTTCGCCATAAATCCGGCATTATTTAGCTTGCCACCAAGCATTGCAATATCTTTTTCGCACGCTGCTTTTTCTTTTGCAAGACGCTGTGTTTCTTTTTCAAAGTCTACAAGTTCGCTCATTGGTATAAACGCCCTTGCATTTGAAGTTACAACCTGCACTGCACCTTTTGTTTCGCCTTTATATTCATTTACAATGTCAATATCTGTCGCAAAAGCAAATTTTGTTAAATAGTCTTCGCCATTTTTATATGGTGCACCGTTTGATGTTTCAATTATAATTGAAGTGCGTTGTTTCGGATGAGCGCCCATATCCGCACGAACAGTACGTACAGCTTTAATCAATTCCATTACAGCTTCAAATTCTGTTTCCTGTTCGGTATAGTCATTGTCAGCACTATAAACAGGCCATGATTCTATCATAATGCTTTCGCTTGCGCCTGGCAGTGCTTGATAGATTTCCTCTGTTATAAACGGCATAAATGGATGCAACAATTTTAATGCTTTTGTTAAAACATATACTAAAATTTGTCTTGCGCTATCTGCTTCTTTTTCGTTTTCGCTATTTAAGCGAAGTTTTGCAATTTCAATATACCAATCGCAGTAAATGTCCCAGATAAAATCTTGAACTTTTTGTGCTGCAAGGCCAAGTTCATATTTTTCTAAATGATTAGTTACTTGTTTTACAAGTGTGTTAAGTTTAGAAATCACCCATTTATCGGCAGAAGTTAACGAAGTTATTTCTGCAATTTCAAAGTCTTCGGGTAAATTCATCATAACAAAGCGTGCGGCGTTCCATAATTTATTTGCAAAATTACGGCTAGCCAAAACTTTTTCATCTGAAAAACGCATATCATTGCCTTGTGTTGCGCCAACAACAAGGGTAAAACGCAAAGCATCTGCGCCAAAGTCTTTTACAATTTCAAGCGGGTCTATACCATTGCCAAGAGATTTTGACATTTTACGTCCTTGTGCATCTCTGACGAGTCCGTGAATTAAAACAGTGTCAAACGGAGCTTTATCTGTATAGGTAAGCCCGGAGAAAATCATACGGCTAACCCAGAAAGTAATAATATCATAGCCTGTTACCAAAGTATTTGTTGGGTAGAAATATTTATAATCTTCACTGTTTTCATCAGGCCAGCCCAAAGTAGAAAATGGCCATAAAGCGCTTGAAAACCATGTATCCAATGTATCTTCATCTTGCCTTAATTTATCATTACAAGTTGGGCATGTTTCAATTGCTTTTTCACTTACGTGAATTTCACCACAAGCATCGCAATAATACGCAGGTATTCTATGACCCCACCAAAGTTGACGGCTAATACACCAGTCACGTGTATTTTCCATCCAGAAGAAGTAGTTCTTTTCAAAGCGTTCGGGTACAAATTTAATAGTACCGTCTTTAACGGCTTCAATAGCCGGCTTTGCCAAAGGAATCATTTTAACAAACCATTGTTTGCTAACCATAGGTTCAACAACAGTAGAACAACGATAGCATGTGCCTACATTGTGGCCATGCGGTTCAATTTTAAACAAATGTCCGTTTTCTTTTAAATCGTTCACAATGGCTTTTCTTGCTTCATATCTATCCATACCGGCATATTTACCGCAGTCATCTGTCATTGTAGCGATATCTGTCATAACTTTAATTATGGGTAAATTATGTCGAGTTCCAACTTCGAAATCGTTAGGGTCGTGTGCCGGTGTTATTTTAACCACACCTGTGCCAAAATCTTTATCGACATAAGTGTCGCAAACTATAGGTATTTCTCTGCCTACAAGTGGCAAAATTACTTTTTTGCCGTGTAAGTGCATATAGCGTTCATCTTCCGGGTGAACTGCTACAGCGGTGTCTCCAAGCATTGTTTCAGGACGAGTTGTCGCAAGGCAAATTTTTTCGTCACTATCTGCTACTTTATATTCAATGTGCCAGAAAAAGCCATCTTTTTCTTCGTATTCTACTTCGGCGTCTGAAATGCTTGTTTTGCAATGAGGACACCAGTTAATAATACGTTCGCCACGGTAAATCAAGCCTTCATCGTAAAGCTTTTTAAATACTGTTAACACTGCTTTACTACAGCCTTCATCCATAGTGAAGCGCTCGCGCTGCCAATCACATGAACAGCCAAGTTTTTTTAATTGTTCAACAATTCTGCCGCCATATTGTGCTTTCCATTCCCAAGCACGCTCCATAAAGCCATCACGTCCGAGGTCTTTTTTACTTACGCCGTCCTCTTTCATTTTTTCTACAATTTTAGCTTCTGTTGCAATTGCGGCATGGTCTGTTCCCGGAACCCAAAGTGCGCTAAAACCTTGCATACGTTTAAATCGGATTAGTATATCTTGCCATGTGTTATCCATAGCGTGTCCCATATGAAGTTGACCTGTAATATTTGGTGGTGGCATCACAATGGAGTATGGTTTTTTGTTTTCGTCTACTTCTGCATGGAAGTAATTGTTGCTAATCCATTGTTCATATATGCTGTCCTCAACTTTTTGAGGTTCATATGTCTTGTTAAGTTCTTTTTTAATGCTCATTTTATATCTCCTATAGTTTATATTTTAGGCTGCCACTGTTGGGCTGCCGCCCAAACCCGCTGTTGGGCTGCCGCCCAAACCTGCATCAAGGCTCTGCCTTGATAATCCGCAATTTTTCGAGAAAAATTGAGTAAAGCTTTTAATTGGGGATATTATAATTCTTTATTATAATTCCTTACTATAATTGCTTTTTTTTGATTCATTATTATAATTGCTTTTTTTATGATACCAAAACGCAAAAACACCGCCCCATACAAAATTGTATGGGACGGTGTGAAATCATCACCGCGGTACCACCCAGATTGTTTTAATATTAATATTAAAACCGCTTAATTATCTTTAACGCAGACTTACGAAATGAGCTAATTTTATATGGTATTTACAATTAAATGTAAAAATCTATATATTGTTCACCCATTTTACTCCCAAGCTACAACAAAATAATCCAACACAAGGTTTCACCAACCCCTTGCTCTCTAAAGTCTTTTTTATTTTGTACTCTTGTTCATAGTATTTATATTATGTTTATTTATATCATGTTTTTGTTAATTTGTCAAATGTTTTAACATAACAAAACAGCTTTTTAACCTAGTGAAATCCCCATTCTTCTTGCCACAGTAAGCATATTACAGCTTTCAGGCACAAGTTTTTTCTTTCCTGCTATTTCAGCAAGTGGGTTTTCTGTAATAATATTATTTTTCATTGCAACAGCGACACCATATTGTTCTGCCTCCACTAATTTTGCGGCATATGTGCCAAATTGTGTTGCAAGCACTCTATCATATGCAGACGGACTTCCACCACGTTGCATATGCCCCGGAACACAAACCCTTGTTTCAAATCCGGTATTTTCCTCAATCTGCTTTGCAATGCGATTTGTTGCTGTTTTTTCGCCCCTTTGTGCACGCAATTTTTCACGCTCTTTTTTCTTCATTGCTGCTTCTTTTATATCATAAGCGCCTTCCGCAACTGCCAAAATAGAAAAGCTTTTGCCATCTTTATTTCTTTTTTGTATAGCTGCACAGACATTATCAATATTATACGGCATTTCGGGAATCAAAATAATATCTGCACCGCCTGCAATACCGGCATATAATGTTAGCCAACCGGCTGAATTACCCATCATTTCAATTACCATACAGCGCTGATGGCTTGATGCCGTTGTATGAATTCTATCTAAAACCTCAGTGGCAATATCTACAGCTGTATGAAAACCAAATGTAACATCCGTTCCCCAAATATCATTATCTATTGTTTTGGGTAAGCCAATTATATTTAGTCCTTCTTCACTTAGTAAATTTGCGGTTTTGTGTGTGCCATTTCCGCCAAGACATAAAAGACAATCCAATTTTGCTTCCTTATAATTGTTTTTCATAGCCTCAACTTTGTCAATTTTGTCTTCGCCAATAACTTGCATCAATTTAAAAGGAGTGCGTTTTGTTCCCAAAATTGTGCCGCCTCTGGTTAAAATCCCCGAAAAATCATGTGGCTCCATAACCCTATATTCTCCACGAATTAAACCATCATATCCATTTTCTACGCCTATAATCTCAACTTCACTGCCAAAGCGTTCATACAAGGCCTTTGCAGCGCCCCTTATTGTTGCATTTAATCCCGGACAATCTCCACCGGAAGTTAGTATTCCTATTCTTTTTAACATAATAAACTCCATTCTGCCGCTAAATGCAAGCATAACTAAATTATTTAAAATATCATTATTGATAGTGTGCTTTATTAATTTTAGTTTATCACAAATACTTGTTTATTACAAACAAAGAATTAAAAGAATAGCAAAAATAATACACAAATTTTTCATAAAATAAAAGAATAATTTGTGTATTATTTTAAAGGTGTTATATTTACTATTCAATCTTTGCTTCTGTGCCTTCAACATGTAGTTTAAAAGGAATTTCAGGCATAAGCTCATTTGAAACAACTTCTAACATTTCCCTGAACTTTTCACATTCCTCATCAGTAAACCTGTCTTGCACTCTATTTATTACCGTAGTCAAATACATATAACTTACATTGTAATAATCATAATATTTTTGAGTTGGTATAATATGAAATTCACGCCTGTCAAACTTCGATTGAACTTTTTTCAAATATCCTTTTTGAATTAAGTTGTTCACTTTATAGGCAGCATTCGGCGGTGAAAAATTTGCAAAATTCGCAAATTCTAAAATAGTTGGTGCACCAAGTGATTGAATTATTTCCATGCTTAAAGTTTCAGTCGAAGTTAGCGAAGCTTCCCTATCGCCTAAATCCTCGAATATTTTTCTGTAAAAATGTAATTTGAATTTACTGTAAACTTGTAAAAAAGCACTTTTTAGCATAATATACCTCAACCTTCTATGGCAAAAATCAACTCTCCTGTAGCTGCAATTTTGCCGTTAACCTTCGCTGTTCCTTTACCGTAACCAACAGGGCCTCTTTGCTTTGTAATTTCGCATTCAAGCTCTAAAACATCTCCCGGCACAACTTGTTGTTTAAACCTTGCATGTTTTACTCCCCCAAAAAGCACTATTTTGCCTTTATACTCTTCTTGATTAAGTAATATAATTGCACCCGTTTGCGCCAATGCTTCAATAATTAAAACGCCGGGCATAACTGCTTTTTGTGGAAAGTGCCCGCAAAAAAACGGCTCGTTTGCAGTTACACATTTTATACCTTTTGCAGTTTTACCTTCCACAAGTTCTGTAATTTTATCCACAAGTAAAAAAGGATATCTATGTGGCAAAATTGCTTTTATCTCCTCATGATTTAATTGCATAAAACTCTCCTTAAAATTTATATTTTAATAATATGTCACACCATTTTTATCTACCCTAGCATAAATAAGTTTTATGTCTTCGGGCATTTCATCATTAAACTCAAGTGCGTTTAAATATCTTTGTTTTGCCTGTTCAAATTTTTCTTTATCATTGGCATAAAATGTCGCAATAACTTCGTTTTTATTAACGAAATCGCCTGCTTTTTTATTAATTCTTATGCCGGCGCTCATGTCAATTTCGTCTTCTTTGGTGATGCGCCCCGCACCCAAAAGCACCGAGGCCACGCCTATGCCCTCTGTGTCGGTAGCTTTAATATAACCTGATTTAGGTGACAAAATATCAAAAGAATATTTTGCTTTTTTAAATCCTTTTTCAAAAAACACATCAGTGTCTCCGCCCTGTGCTTTTACCATATCGCAAAGTCTTTCAAACGCTTTGCCATTTGCAAGCAATTCTTTAACTTTTTGCTCGCAATTATTAAAAGTGTCATAATCAGCAAGATACAGCATATTAGCGGCTAAGGCTGTGCAAACTTCTATTAAATCTTGCGGTCCTTCGCCCTTAAGGGTTTGCGCCGCCTCTTCAACTTCCATGCTATTTCCTATATTATAGCCCAAAGGTGTGTCCATATCCGTGATAAGCGCGGCTGTTCTCTTGCCGTTTTGCTCGCCTATCTCCACCATTGCTTTTGCAAGTTCAATGGCTTCTTCTGCTGTTTTCATAAAAGATCCACTGCCTGTTTTTACATCAAGTAAAATGCAATCGGCACCGCTTGCAAGTTTTTTGCTCATTATACTGCTTGCAATAAGAGGCAAACAAGACACTGTCGCTGTAACATCACGAAGTGCATACAGTTTTTTATCCGCAGGAGCTAAATCTCCTGTTTGTCCGATAACAGCAACGCCGATATCCTCAACTTGCTTAAAGAAATCTTCATTCGCCAAATCTACCCTCGCACCGGGGATAGATTCAATTTTATCAAGCGTTCCACCTGTATGTCCAAGGCCTCTTCCGCTCATTTTAGCAACTTTTATTCCACATGTTGCAACTATTGGTGCAATTACCAATGTTGTTTTGTCACCCACACCACCTGTTGAGTGTTTATCAACCTTTATGCCTTTAATAGGTGATAAATCAATAGTATCACCACTTTGAGCCATTGCAGCTGTAAGCAGTGCAACTTCTTTTGAAGTCATTCCATTTATATAAATTGCCATGCAAAAAGCGGCGGCTTGATACTCGGGAATTTCACCTTTTGTATATCCGTTAATAAAAAAGCAAATTTCCTCGTTTGTCAGCTCTTTTCTATCACGCTTTTTTGCAATTATATCATACATTCGCATAGTTATTTCTCCTTAAAAGCATGATTATCGTACACCTTTATCATATGGTATACCGACTGCTTTTGGTGATTGTGAATTTTTACTTGTGAATGATAAAACTAATAGTGTGGCAATAAACGGTATCATTTTATAAATATCACTTGAAATACCAAGTCCTGATAATAAAGGAATACCTGAATAAGCAGATGCTATTGTTTTCATCAAACCGAAGAAAAATGCAGCAAATAAAATTCTTGTTGGGTTCCATTGGCCAAAAATCAACACAGCAAGTGCCAAAAAGCCATAGCCTGCAACAGTAGCGTTAAAATTGGTAGATGTCGGAATTACAAATACAAGCCCACCAACACCTGCGAGTGCGCCGGAAATTATTACACCGGCATAACGAATACGGTAAACATTAATGCCTGCACTATCTGCGGCTTGTGGATGCTCGCCGCATGCCTTTAAGCGTAAACCAAAACGTGTTTTATTAAGAACTACCCATGCAGCAATTAATATTAAAAAGCCCATAAGTGTGGTAATATATGTGTTTTGGAAAAACATTTCGCCAATAATAGGTATACTTCCAAGTATAAAAACTGAATCGAAACGGAAGGTGTTATCAAAATTGATTTGTTGAACTGTAAATAACATACGTGCTGCAAAAATTGCAAACGCTGGTGCAAACATATTAATTGCAGTGCCACTTATAACTTGGTCTGCTTTCATATTAATTGATGCATAAGCGTGTAATAATGAAATGATTATGCCTGCTATAGCTGCAATTAACATAGCGATTATCAACAATAATTGTGGATTAATTGCCACAGCAGCTTCTTGCATAACAGAAATGAAAATTATACCACTAAATGCACCCATAATCATAATGCCTTCAAGGGCGATATTAACTACACCGCTTCTCTCGCTGAACATTCCACCCAAGGCGACAATTAAAAGAGGAATAGAAAAGAACATTGTTTGTTGAATTAAAAAAATAACACTACTCATTTACATTTCCCTCCTTTTTATTAGTTGCTAAATCTGCATTTTTTTCATCATTAGCATTCATTGTTTCTGCTTCTTTTTTCTTTTTTCTTTTTAGAACAAATTCTCTAAATATCAATGAAAAAGCAGAGAAATAAATTATAACCGCAGTGATAATCTCAATTACCTGTGGTGCAAAACCATAAATTTGCATATTAAAGCCACCTTGGGTTAAATATGCAATAAACACACCTGAGAAAATAATTCCTATTGGATGATTCATTCCTAAAAGTGCAACAGGTATACCGTTAAAGCCTTCTTGAGCTAAAACGTCAACAACTTCAATGCCAAGCCCTGCGCCTGATAAATATACACATGCGCCACCAAGCCCCGCAAGAGCGCCTGCAATCGCCATTGATAAAACAATGCTTCTTTTTTCTTGAATTCCGGCATATTTTGCAGCATCTCTGTTTAAACCACACGCCTTTAATTCATAGCCAAATTTTGTTTTGTCGATGATAATATAAATAATTATACCCGCAATTATAGCAATAAAAATACCTGCATTAATGCTGGAGGCACTGCTGCCTGATACAAAAATTTCATTCATCCCAAGTTTTGGTGCATTGGCTGCAGAAGCAACCGCCTTTGATTGATTTTTCATTGGGTCAAAAATATGTTCTTTTACAAGCATATTTACCGCATACATGCCTATATAGTTCATCATTATACACGCAATAACTACATTAACATTTCTGTAAGCGTTTAAAATGCCGGGGACAATTCCCCAAAGTGCACCGCCAAGCATTGCACCAATCATGCATAAAATCCATAAAAATGGCGCAGGTATAAATGATAGCTTTACGCCCATGTATACCGCAACAAAAGCGCCTGTAATGAATTGTCCGGAGGCACCGATATTAAATAGCCCTGTTTTATTTGCAAAGCCTACAGAAAGGCCTGTTAATATAATCGGCGTTGCACCGTAAAAAACTTGCCCGACATCTTTCATTGTCAAAAAGCCGCCAAATAAGATTGTTGTAAAACCATTTACGGCATTTTCCGGGTTTGATATTAATAAAACTATAAAACCTATCACAAGCCCTGAAACTATCGCTAAAAGAGACGATGTTAAACTTACTAGGATTCTATTTATATTTATTTTCATTTTACTTTTCAGTTTCATTTACCTTCCTCCCTTTTAGCGCCCGCCATATAAAGCCCAAGTTCTTGAACAGTTGTTGTTTTAGGGTCAAGTTCTGCTACAATTTCGCCCTCATACATAACAAGTATTCTATCGGAAAGTGACATAACTTCATCAAGTTCTAAACTGATAAGTAAAACACCTTTACCGTTATCCCTTTGCTCGATAATTTGGCTGTGGATATATTCAATTGCACCGACATCAAGCCCCCTTGTAGGCTGAACGGCTATAAGCAAATTCGGGTTTTTATCAATTTCTCTTGCAATAATAGCTTTTTGCTGATTACCACCCGACATACTGCGTGTTATCGTGTCTTTTCCTTGTCCACTTCTGATGTCAAATTCTTTTATAAGCCTGTCTGTATAATCGTTAATCTCATCGTATTTCAAAAAACCTTTATTGCAAAATTCAGGTTTATAATAGCTTTGCAAAACACAGTTATATGAAAGAGGATAATCCAAAACAAGACCAAAACGATGTCTATCTTCAGGTATATGTCCAAGGCCTGAATCATTTCTAAGCCTTACACTTGCATTTGAAATATCATTGCTATTTAATTCAATTACACCTTGTGTTTGTGGCATTATTCCTGTAAGTGCATAGACAAGCTCGCTTTGACCATTGCCATCAATACCGGCAATGCAAACAATTTCGCCTTCTCTCACAGAAAAACTAACATCTTTAACTTTTTCTTTTGTACTGTTAAGTGATTTCACACTTAAATTTTTCACTGCAAAAATTTCTTTGCCTATTTTTGCATCTTTTTTATTTACGATAAATTCAACTTTTCTGCCAACCATCATTTCGCTCATTTGCTCTTTTGATGTATCGGCTACTTCAACTGTTCCTATGCCTTTGCCTTTTCTTAAAACTGTGCATCGGTTTGCAACTGCCTTAATTTCATCAAGCTTATGTGTTATAAACAAAATGCTTTTGCCCTCTGCTGCAAGCTCTTTCATTATTTTCATAAGCTCTTCTATTTCCTGAGGAGTAAGCACAGCAGTAGGTTCATCGAAAATTAAAATTTCATTATCTCTGTAAAGCATTTTTAAAATCTCTACACGTTGTTGCATACCCACGCTTATTTCGCTGATTAAAGCATTTGGCTCAACCATTAAACCGTACTTATCACTTAATTCAACAACTTTTTTTCTGGCGCTGTCCATTGTTAAAAAGCCACGGCTTGTGGTTTCATCGCCAAGAACAATATTTTCAAGCACAGTAAAATTGTGCACCAATTTAAAATGCTGGTGCACCATTCCAATTCCGTGTTTTGTAGCGTCGTGTGGGTCTTTAATTACAGTTTTTACTCCGTTTAAAAAGATATCGCCTTTTTCAGGGTGATACATACCAAACAAAACGCTCATTAAAGTTGATTTTCCTGCACCGTTTTCACCAAGCAATGCGTGAATTTCGCCTTTTTTTAATTGCAAGGTTACATTATCATTTGCAACAATTCCGGGAAACTCTTTTCTTATGCCTCGCATCTCAATTAAATATTCCATGAGAACACCTCTTTTGCACTAATTTTGCACTAATAATACATATATATTTATAATATACATTATATTATAAATACTTCGTAAATTCAAGCATTTTAGCAATTAACATCAATATATTTTTACACAAAAAAAGCAATATTTATACATCAAAAATTCACCACTGTGTAATAAATATTGCCATTATTTTATATAATTCAAACTTGAATTTTAACCGAACGGATGCACCACAGCTTCCGAGTTATTTCCCGATGCTTCACCCTGTTGTGTATCTTCCGGAATAGGTGCTTCTGTTGGAACGGATTCACCGTCAGTTGTTTGCGTAGTAGCATCGCCTGTTCCAACTGCTAAAACGTCATCATTTTCTATTATAAATATGTTATAAATATAGAACATGCCCAAAACCAGCGCAACAGCCACAAGGCTTAGCACAATTATAGGGATAACTAAACCACCCTTTTTAGATGATTTTGAACTTGATTTTTTTGCTTTTGAATTGCTTGAAACTGAAGAACTCGTTTGCTTTTTACGCTCGGTGCCGCCCTTTTGTTTTAGTGGGTCATCCCAATCAACTTCATCACCTGCGTGGAATGCATTTGCATATGGTATAATTAGCCCATCGCAAAGACGACGCAGCATATCTAAAAGAGTCAAAACTGCAGTTTTACTTGCTGTTTGCGATTGTTGTATGCGCCTTATGTAAACAAGTTTACCATAAGTAACCGCTACACCAATTTCTTCTCCATCCTCAGATGTTTCTATCGCCACACCAAAGGTTGTTTTCATTATTTTTTTCGCAGCAAAACTTCTGTCCGAAGCCAATTGTGCAGCATCAGAGCTTTCTTCGTCATCTAAAATAGCTGCATCTAAAATTTTATCTGCCATTCTGGAACTATAATAGCTTTTTTCGCCAAAATCAAAAATATCGTGTGAGCTTTCAATAGAACCTAGTTCATGTTCTAAAAGTCTACCTGTTTCCTCGTCAGGCGCAGCAATTTTATATCCATTATCATTAAGCAATTCTACAGCACATAAAGCTAAGCTGTCTCTATCTCTTCCGTATGCACAAACTCCCATGGTCGATTCTATTTGCTTTGCAATTTTGTTTGCATGCATAGATGCGTCGCTACCGTTTAATCCCGGTGTTTGTATCGCTAAAAGAACTTCGCCACTTTGTCCGTATAAAGATGTTTTTGTATTTGGGTATTCGTTCACTGTGCGTATAATTTGTTTTAGTTCGTGCATATCAGGCTCGAACAGACGCACAACTGCTTGCCTTTGTGTATCTTGTGCAGATGCTTGCGCTTGTGTTTGAGGAGGGCTCATTGGGCGCTGCCCTTGCATTGGCTGTTGGGCGCTCATTGGGCGCTGCTGTGGCACTGCTTGTTGGGCGCTCATTGGGCGCTGCCCTGGCATTGGCTGTTGGGCGCTCATTGGGCGCTGCTGCGGCATTGCTTGTTGGGCACTCACTGGGCGCTGCTGTGGCATTGCTTGTTGGGCGCTCATTGGGCGCTGCCCTGGCATTGGCTGTTGGGCGCTCATT
>CAYJGV010000044.1:0-19276 GCA_964369715.1 uncultured Bacteroides sp.
TTTTTTGTTTTTTTAGTAGGCTCTAATTTCTTACCCCAACATTTATTATAGAGCCCTTTGGTGCATTTTTTGTTGAATTTTTTTGTGAAATATAGTATAATACTAAATATATGCAAAAAATAGAAAAGTGTGGATTTTTCACGCAGAATGGAGCATTAAACATGGCAGAAAAAGTGCTTGTAACAGGAGCGGATGGCTTTATAGGAAGCCATTTAACAGAGGAACTTGTTAAAAAAGGTGAAAAGGTGAAAGCCTTTTGTTATTATAATTCTTTTGGAACTTGGGGTTGGCTTGACACATTAGCGCCGGAAATAAAAAATGAAATAGAAGTTTTCATGGGCGATATAAGAGACCCAAACGGTGTGCGAACAGCGATGCAAGGAATGGATACGGTTTATCATTTGGCGGCATTAATTGCCATACCGTTCAGCTATCATTCACCCGATAGCTATGTAGACACAAATATTAAAGGCACATTAAATGTGCTTAATGCCGCAAGAGATGTCGGCACAAAACGTTTGCTTGTGACAAGTACAAGTGAGGTTTATGGCACAGCACAATATGTACCCATAGACGAAAAACACCCTTTTCAAGGGCAAAGTCCATATTCAGCAACAAAGATAGGTGCGGATAGGCTTGCGGAAAGCTTTTACCGCAGCTTTGCGCTGCCCGTCACAATTGTTCGTCCGTTTAACACATTCGGGCCAAGGCAATCTGCAAGGGCGGTTATTCCAACAATTATAACTCAACTTTTAACAGGCAAAACAGAAATAAATTTAGGAAGCCTTACACCAACACGTGATTTTAACTATGTTAAAGACACTGCCGCCGGCTTTATTGCAATTGCAAATTGTGAAAAAGCTGTTGGCGAAGAAATAAATATTGCTACGGAAAAAGAAATTTCCATAGGCGATTTGGCAAATGAACTTATTCGTCAAATTAATCCAGAGGCTAAAATTGTGACGGATGACGTTCGTCTGCGCCCTGAAAAAAGCGAAGTAAACCGTCTTTTAGGCTCTTGCAAAAAATTGCAAAGCTTAACCGATTTCAAACCGAAATATACATTTGAAGAAGGCCTTGCAGAGACGATTGAATTTTTAAAGGCAAATTTAAAAGATTATAAAGCAGATATTTATAATGTTTAAAACAATTATTGTCAATTATGTTTAAATTTCATTAATTTGACAATAAAATTAGTAGAAACATAAAAGGAAATTTTATGATAAAGCAACACAGCGATAAAACAAAAATAATATTTAAAAATTTGGCGGCATTTATTGTGATAAACGCCGCCTGTGTTGCTCTTGTTTATTTTTACAATGTATTCTATTCCTATGGACAATATCCCATCGCACATATTCCATCAAATATATTGTTGCTTTTGTTTTTAGGTGTTGCAAATTTAGGCTTTATAATTTATTTGTTAACATGTAGGTTTTTTAAAACTTTCGAAAGCAAAGCCGCAATTGCAATATTTTTTGTGGGCTTGCTTTATGTTTTTATAAGCCCACCGCTGCAAGTGCCTGATGAAAACGTGCATTATTTGCGCTCTGTCACTATAAGCTACGGTGATTTTGATTTTGACGCAGATGGAACGTACCCCAAAACAGTAGATGCAACAGTGCAGGCTTTTTACTCTGCTTATACCAATAGCAACGACGGCTCGCCGCTTAAAGTTAGAACTGACGGAGAAATTTTAAACACAACACCACAGCAAACCCAAAGCGGTACAAGTATATTTGACCAATTTATTGATTATTATAATATTGAAAACGGCATTACTCCGCTTGAAGAACAGCGCAGAAACACAGAGCCTGTTTTGTTTGTTATTTTGCCTTTTATTCCACAGGCCATCGGTGCCTTTATTGCACGTGTCTTGGGGTTTGGTGGCCTTGGTATGCTTTATGGTGCAAGAATTTTTGCGCTTTTAACATACACTTTAATTTGCAAAGCGGCGCTTTTAAATTGCAAACGATATAAAGCTGTGTTCCTTTCGTTTATGTTGTTGCCGCTCACGCTTTTTATGGCGGCTTCATGCAGTTATGATAGCATTTTGCTTGCACTTTACTTTTTTGCGGCAAGCTATTTTTGCAAAGATGAAATCAATACAAAGGATATTTTATTGTTTAGTTTGGCAATAATTTTCATGTCCACAATAAAAATAAATAATTTAATTTGGATAATTTTACTGTTAATTTTGCCAAAACATGCATTTAAAACAAAACTTACAAAACTTCACACAAATTTAATTTGTTTTGGAAGTTTTGCTGCACTATATGGCGCTATAACGATGTATAATACATTTGCAATTAACGGATACGGTGAAATTGGAAGAATGGTTGAAGGCGTTTCCACACAAGGGCAAATCAGTTTTATATTAAGTAATTTTGTCTCGGTAATTGCACGTTTTTGGGGCACTTTATTCGAGAACGAATTTTTCTTATCACAGCTTGGTGTTTTTGGCACAGTTGACACGCCCATAGCGATGATAAACTTTTTATCTCCGCTTGTTTTACTTTTTTGTGCAGTATTATGTGTCAACGAAAAAAGCAGTTTGCCTTTAAGAAGCCTTTTTGGGTTAACTGCGCTTGCAATTATTTACACAGGTACAAATTTGGCAGGGCTTTATGTTTCACACACACCTGTGGGCATGGTTAGAGTGATAGGCTTGCAGGCAAGGTATTTCTTGCCGGTTTATTTGATGTTTTTCATTGTGATTTGTGCCGCATTAAGCCACGTGCTACATTCAGAAAAAAATATCGACATAAAAAATAGTGAAAACATTGTCGCAATTAAATCTAACTCATTGTTAAATTTTGCGTTTTTGTGTTGTGTTTCATTCGGTGTTTTAGGTGCACTTTTAATTTTCGAAACATATTTCATTGGGCCTGTTGCAATTGTGCCACTTTAAAACAAAATATGTATCGAATTTTTAAAGTATGAATTTAATGGATTGTATAAAATATTGTTCTAAGTCATATTAAAATAAATCGGATATATGCTTTGATATTATCTGTTAATGGAGAAATAAATGATAGCTCTTTTTCAAACATTTATCAGCTTTTTTGCTGTTATAATATTATCGGCTTTTGCCGCAAAAAAAACCGGCATGAATGCAGGGTTTGCGCCATTGCCTACCATGAGCGCAATAATGATTTTTTGTGTTCTTTTAGGATATTTTGGCTTTTTACCCATAGCAGTTTGGATAGTTTTGCTCAGTGCGGTTTTGGCGTTGTTCTATTTAATAATCACGGCAAAAAAAGATGGTTTTAATTTTTTATTACAACCCGGCTTCATGCTTTTTTGTTTTGCAGGCGCTGTTTTTTTAGTGTATCTTTTTATTAGACGGCCTGTTGCACAAGAATGGGACGAGTTCAGCATGTGGGCAACCTCCGCAAAAATGACAAAAATGGGCGATGCTATTTTCTCGTCAGTACAAAGCGGTTTCCCTTGGCCTACAACACAAAAACCGGGCCTTCCTACGCTTAGCTATTTCTTCAATTTCTTTGGCGAATTTGAAGAGTGGAGGATGTATGCGGCCTATGATATATTAATTGTTTCTGTGTGGAGTGCGGCTATAAGCGGCCTTAAAAGAAAACATTGGCACATAGCTGTTCCGACATCTATATTAATGTTTTTATTGCAATATTTTCACGTATACACACGAAATATTTATTCCGATTTCACTTATATAAGTTCTTATGCCGATTATCCCATGGCGCTTTTGTGCGCAGGCATGTTAATTTGGTATTATAATGCTGCAAGGTGTTATAAATTAAAAGAAAGCACGCTTAGCTTTTGCAAACGTATGATTTTACCACTGTTTTTAATAAGTGGTGCAATTGCGCTATGTAAAGATACAGGCCTTGCACTTGCATTTATTGCAAGCGTTATTATAGCGGCAGATTTGCTTTTTGTAACAGATAAAAACAGTGAATTTTATGTAAAATTATTCAGCTTAAAAAATATATTGCCAAAATTTGCAGTGATATTTGCAATGTTTTTCGGTGCAATATTTGTGTTTGTTTCGTCAAGCATCTACCTTTCTTCTTTGGGGAATTCGCAAGGAAGTGTCGGCGGCAGCAGCGATTTAGGATATGTTTCAATGTTAATTGAAGGCACAAAACAATTGCTGGGCTTAAATGCAGGCCCTGCGGGCGAGCCTTTTGTCGAGACTTTCCAAATTGTACAAGGCCAAATGATAGCATATTTATTCCCGGCGGCAGAGGGTTTACCATCTAACAGCATAACAATGATTGGTCCCGGCATAATGGTGTTTTTGTTAATCATGGCAATATGTTTAAGTATTGCATTGCTTTGTAAAGATAAACTCATGCGTAAAAGTGCAATTTCTTATGCAGTGTTTTCAACACTGGGCTTTTTAGCATATTATATTTTTATTGGCTTTACCTATGTTTATGTTTTTAAAGCAGGTATAACAGATTATAACCGCTATGTAAACACATATTATATGATGTGGCTGGGCGGTGCACTAATTTTGTTTGCTATTGCGGCAGTGCAGGGCAGCAAAATTAAAAACAGCTTAACATTAGGTGTTTTTGTGCTTACTTTTGGCTTTCTATTCAGATACAATCAATTGGTGCAACCACAATTAAGTTTGGTTTCATACCCTGATGCGGTATATTTTGAAGTTAACGAAATTTACGATACAGCAGATTTAATTCAAGAATATGTTGAACCGGGTGCAAATATTTTTTATGTTAACAACGGTGATAATGGGCTTAATTGGTTTAGATATCACTATGCATTAATGCCCGAGAATATTTTAATGTATTCCAACGGTGGTGGCATGTTTGCCGACCCACGCTATTTTGAAAGCCTTGATGCAAATGCATATTATGCAAATCAATTATATGTTATGACAAGGGAAGAATTTGCGGCGTATCTTGCTTTGTACGAATGTGAATATGTTTTCATAGAGCTTGGACATTCCGAATTTTACCAAGGGTATCGCGCACTGTTTTCCGATGGTGGAGATGCAAGCTACACAAATAGAACTTTGCTTTATAAGGTTAATATAACAGGCGAGCCTGTTTATGAAGAGCTTACAAGTGAAGATGTAAATTATGCGTGGGAATTAACAGAAAACGGTGAAGTTGACGTAAATAAAAATTACGACACAAGAATGAAAATGGTTAATGCGCTGGATTGCGTAAGCCTAACGCCCGTGGAAATGGAGATGCCATAAATATGATGAAAAAACCTGCTTTTAAATTCATAATTTTTATGTATATTATAATTGTTTTATCAATTGTGTTAATCTCTGTTTTTAATTTTTTACAAGATAGATATTATATAAGTGCTTCAAAATTAATAAATTATGATGTATCAACAGAGAATATGGAATTGTTGGATACACAAATTTCAATGAACGAACAAGGCGAAAGCGTGGCTTTAACGCTGACACATGACCCCAAGATTATTATTAGCGATTTATCATCACTTGGCATAGAAATTGTAAGAGATGTGTATTTAAATGTTGAATATTCAAAAGACCCGGGTGAGATTACACTTTATTATGCAAAGGCAGATGAGGAGTTTTCTAACGATAAAAAAGTTTGGGGCAAACAGCAAAGTGATGGCTCGTATACTTTCACATTGCCACGCACACAGCAAATTGATAAAATTAGAATAGACCCATCTAATCAAATTGATTTAGAGATGAAAAATATCGATGTTAAATTAAATATTGCCTTAGATATAGAAAATTATTTTATACCAACTAATGAAGAATTATTTAATTTTTTAATTTATCCTGCACTGTTTATTGCATTGTTGTGGTATATAATTACAGAGTTTTTTGCTAAGAGTGAAAACATGATTTTAGTAAAAATAAAGAGATTTATACTTTCTTTTAAAGCAAAAAAGTTAACAGTAAATACAAAAAATGCGAACTAATTTTAAATGAATAGAGGTTAAGCGAATGTCAGAAAAATTCATACCGCTTTCCGTGCCGAATTTTTGCGGAAATGAAAAAGAATATGTCAACGATGCAGTTGTGAGCGAATGGGTTTCCACAGGTGGAAGCAAGGTTTCGGGCTTTGAAGAAGTGCTTGCAGAATATGTTGGCATGGAAAATGCAGTTGCTTGCAACAGCGGCACAAGTGGGCTTCATCTTGCGATGCTAATTGCAGGCATTGATGAAAACCATGAAGTTATTGCGCCGGCTTTAACTTTTATTGCGGCTGTTAACCCTATACGTTATGCCAATGCTCACCCAATTTTTATAGGCTGTGACGATACCCTTTGTATTTGTCCTAAATTAACAAGGGAATATTTGGCGCAAAATACATATATGCAAGATGGAATATGCATAAATAAAAACACAAAGCGTCAAATAAAAGCAATTGTGCTAGTGCATGTTTTTGGCAATATGGCGGACATGAGTGCATTTATGCAAATTGCAAAAGAGTTTAATTTAATTATAATTGAAGATGCAACAGAGGCACTTGGAACAAAATACACAAGTGGCGAATTTAAAGGCAAAACCGCAGGAACAATAGGCGATGTCGGTGTGTACAGTTTTAATGGAAATAAGCTTATAACAACAGGCAGCGGCGGTATGGTGGTTTCTAATAATAGCGAATGGTTAAAGCATGCAAAGCATCTTTCCACACAAACAAAAACAAACGAAGTTTATTATACACATGATGAGGTGGGATATAATTATCGTTTGACTAATTTGCAAGCGGCTTTAGGCATAGCACAAATGGAGAAAATTGAAGAATTTATTGCACATAAAAATAAATTGCATGAATTTTACACTGAAAAATTAAATGGCAAAAATGGCTTTGAAATTATGCCGTTTGTGGATAATGTTCGCAGTAACAAATGGTTTTTTAGCCTTTTAATCAAAGAGGATGCGAAAATTTCAAGAGATGAAATGATTGTAAAATTATCCGAGAAAAAAATACAAACACGTCCAATTTGGGGGCTTATATGCGACCAAGCGGATTATCCGAAATTTGAAAAATACGGCCTTGAAAAAGCCTATTATTATTTAGACAGAATTGTAAATATTCCGTGCTCGACCAATTTAAGCATTGAAGATGCACAGCGTGTTGTTGACGAAATTTTGGCGCTGTAAAATAAATACTCTATTTAAATCAGCACATATTAAGGCGCAATTTTACGAAGTGAGGTAAATTAATGCAAATAAAAGATTTGATAATTAACGAGGACGATAGCGTTTTGTGCGCCATGCGTAAACTTGATGAAACAGGACGTACCATTGTTTTTATAGCACCGGATTTAATTTTAAAAGCTGTTGTAACTGACGCAGACATACGTCGTTTTATTTTAAAAGGTGGCAATTTAAATTCAAGCATAAAAGAAGTTGCAAACTACAATGCAAAATCTTTGAAAGTGGAACAGCGAAGCGAGGCAAAGCAATTTCTTATAAATAATGCAATTTCTGCTGTGCCTTTGCTTGATAAAATGGGTAAAATTGCAGACATTATTTTTGCCGGAGGCCTTGATATAATAAGCACAAAAAAGGCAAGTTTGCCTGTGGTTATAATGGCAGGTGGGCTTGGCACAAGGCTTTATCCTTACACAAAAATTTTGCCAAAACCGCTTATTCCCATCGGAGAACTTCCGATAGTAGAACATATAATTAATCGGTTTTTAAATGTTGGCTCAAACCAATTTTTCATGGTTGTAAATTACAAAAAAAACATGATAAAAAGCTATTTTAACGATTTGGAAATTGATTATACACTTGATTATATCGACGAGGATATCCCACTTGGAACAGGCGGAGGCTTATCTTTGTTAAAAGGCAAAATAAACGAGACTTTCTTTTTCACAAATTGTGATATTTTAATCGATGCCGATTATGGCGATATTTATAAGCACCATAAAGAAAATAAAAATATTATAACAATGGTGTGTGCGGTTAAAAACTTTACTATTCCATACGGTGTTATAGAACTTAATGAAAACGGTGAAATAGATAATATTAAAGAAAAACCGGAGATGAATTTTTTAACTAACACAGGGCTTTATGTTGTTGAAAGCGAAGTTATTGAAGAGATGCAAAGCGGTGTTAAAATAGGTTTTCCTGACATTATAGATGCATATAGAAAAAGTGGTAAAAAAGTTGGAATTTACCCTGTAAGCGAACAAAGTTGGATGGATATGGGACAACTTGAAGAGATGGAAAATATGCGCCGTCGCCTTGAAAACACAGATATATAGTTGAAATTGAATTGAGTAATTAGCATGTAAGCATGTTAAACAAGAGAGAATTATATGATAAAACCCCAAAATGAAAAAAGAACATTATTGCTTAGTGCCGCTGTGGCAATGGGTTTAGTGTTTTGCATTTATTTTGCAATGGGTGTTTGGCCGTTTGGCATTAATAGTGTGTTGACAGGCGATTTAAACGGGCAATATATAAGCTATAATGCTAATTTTGCAAGGGCAATTTTAGACGGTGGCGATGGCATGGCCTACAGTTTGCAAAAGCAAATGGGTGGCAGCATGATGGGTATTTTATCATATTATTGCGCCAGTCCGTTAAATTTGCTTTATTTATTAGTACCCACACAGCATTATGCAAAAATGGCTGGGTTGATTTTTGCCTTAAAAATAATTTTTTCAGCAGTAAGCATGACTTTTTTTGTAGGAAGACATAATATTAATCTGCGACACAGAGCAATAATACCCGGAATTTGTTATGCATTTTGTGCGTATATGTTTGTTTATGCGCAAAATATAATGTGGATGGACGCACTTGTGCTTTTGCCATTAATTTGCTATGGTATTGATGTTATTATTGATAAAAAGCGTCCTTTTATCTTTGCGATAAGCCTTGGCATTGCAATTTTGGCTAATTTTTACATAGCATATATGGTTTGTGTTTTTGTGGTTTTATATTTTGGATACTGCATGATTTTATCATATAAAAAGTGCGTAATTGATGAAAAATGTACGACGATAAAATTTTGGCTTGAAAGATGCAAGAATTTCACAATAGGTGCACTATGTGCAGGTGCCTTTGCAGGTGTTTTGCTTGTGCCGGCACTTATAGATATAAACAGCAACAAAGGCTTTGCCGAGGGTTTTGCAATTACAGGCGAAACTTCATTTAAATTTACAGAGTTTTTTTATAGGCTTATGCCGTTTCAATTCACATGGGAAGATTTAGAAAGCGGTTTGCCTAATGTTTACACAGGCTGTGCAATAATTGTCCTTTGCGTTTTATTCTTTTTTATAAAGGGCATAAAAATTAAGGAAAAATTGCTTAGTTTTGCTATGCTTGCCATAATTTTTTTAATGATGTACAGTGCGGATATAGCACTTGCAATGCACGGTTTTGTTGCGCCTGTTTGGTTTTTATATCGTCATGCATTTTTGTTTGTGTTTTGGCTGTGCTTTATGGCGGCAAGGGCTTTAAACAACAGTTTTTGCTTAAATAGAAAAAAACTCATCTTTGTTTTGGCTTTGCTTTTTGGCTTTTTAGCGATATGTTTTTTTGTAAGAAATACATGGTATACAGCCACTTATTTTGCAATTGGTGCATTTATTTGTGTTTTTCTTTTGGGTGCTTTTTTTGTTTTGTTAATGGCGAAAAAAAGAAAAATTAGAGCAATTGCATTTGTTTTAATTTGCGCACTTGTTTTAGGCGAAGCTTTTGCAAATGCCTTTCAAACAGTAAACCAATTTGAAAAATATCCCGAGAATGCATTTAATTATTTTGTTAAAACAGGGGAGAACACCCTCGAAAAAATAGATGAATATATAAATGAAGATGAAAACGGATTGGGCGAGGACGCATATCGCACAGAAAAGGTTTTCTGGCGCTCTTACAATGACCCGCTTCTTTTAAATTATAACGGTTTATCGCACTTTGGTTCTACGCAAGATTTATCTGTAAACCTATGGTTAACCCGCCTTGGCTACGGCAGTGCAAATGCGTTCAATAACGGTTCAACCGCCTTTGCCGATAGCATTAACGGTGTGCGTTATATTTTCTCTCGTGAAGAAAACAGCATTTTAACGCCTGGTTTATCACCACTTGATACAGCAGATATTATTCCGACACATTTTGAAAAAATAAGCTCACAAGATGATATAACAATATCTGAAAATAAAACAGCTTTACCAATCGCTTTCTTTGTGCCATTAACAGTGCAAGAAAGCGAATTTGAACACTCATGGCATTTTACAATTACGGATACTTTCGATATACAAAATATGTTTTTTAAGGATTTATCACTGTATAACGACGAATTATTTACAGATGCAGAAATTGATATTTTTTATGACGGCGCAAAAATAGAAAATAATTTTCCAATAGATTTAGTCAATGGTGAAGTTCCATCAGAGTTTTACGATAGCGCGCAAATAACAGCAATTATGCCAAAAGATGGCATTTTATATGCAACTTTTGAAAGCGGACAAAACCGCCCTGTTTTGTTAAGCGATAACGCACAGCAAAGCGGATATTTTGGCGGATATCCCAGTGGCGCAGTAAGTCTTGGCAGACACAAGCAAGGTGATGAAATAAGCATTAGCTTAACGCCTGAATGGGGCGTTGCCGATTTAAGCGATATCAGGCTAAGTGTGCTTGATGAAAGTTTACTATATGAATATTATAACGATGTTGTGTCGAATTCTTCACAGATTGTAAATGATATACAAACAAGTGCGCAAACAATAACTGTAAATGCAATATGTGAAGAAGAGCAAAATTTATTAATGCTGTCAATACCTTATAGCGAAAATTTAAGCCTAACAATAAATGATGAAAAAGCAGAAATTATACCTGTTTTTGATAACAGTTTTTGTGCTGTTTTATTGGGTGAGGGTGAGCATGAAATAAAAATACAATATCAACAAAGCGGTTTTTATATAGGGCTTTTAATAAGCTGTTTGGGGATTATATCACTAATGGCTTACTATTTTTATATGAAAAAGAGCATGAAAAAAGTATGATAATAATTAGAGGTAATGCCACAAAATCAAATTCGATAAATAAGTGTATTGCTGTACTTTTCAAGAATGAAATTATTGTAGGGCGCCTGATGGTTTTAACTATTGTTAGCGCTATATATAAAAGCAATTGTTTTAGATTAATTATCTTATAACAACAATTTAAATTTACAAATTAAAGGAGATATAATTATGTCAGTTTGCATTATTGCCG
Source organism: uncultured Bacteroides sp. (assembly GCA_964369715.1). Classification (GTDB taxonomy): domain Bacteria; phylum Bacillota; class Clostridia; order Oscillospirales; family Ruminococcaceae; genus Ruthenibacterium. Next base: position 11,174 of record CAYJGV010000044.1, read on the forward strand.
AGGCAGGAGTAAACCATAATGGATGCCTACAAACAGCCAAAGATATGGCACTTGCCGCTAAAAATGCAGGTGTGGATATAGTTAAATTTCAAACTGCTGTGCCTGAACTTGTGATAAGTAAATTTGCCCAAAAGGCAGATTATCAAAAGGAAAATACAGGTAAGGGTGAAAGCCAATTAGACATGGTTAAGCGAATACATTTTGGTTTTGAACAACACAGAGAATTGCAGCAATATTGCAATGAAATAGGAATTGCGTATCTTTCGACGCCATTTGATGATGTAAGCATAGATTTTTTAAACGAGCTTAATATGGCTGTGTGGAAAATACCCTCAGGTGAAATTACAAATTTACCTTATCTTGAAAAAATCGCTAAATTGGGTAAACCCGTTATTCTTTCCACAGGCATGAGCACTATTTCAGAAATTGAAGATGCCTTGAGTGTTCTTGAAAACGGTGGAGTAACAGAAATAACACTGCTGCATTGCAACACTGAATATCCAACGCCGATGGAAGATGTGAATTTGCTTGCAATGCTCGATTTAAAAGAAACATTTGGTGTGCCTGTTGGCTTTTCCGATCATACTTTGGGCATAGAAGCTGATATTGCAGCGGTTGCCCTTGGTGCATGTGTAATTGAAAAACATTTCACTCTTGATAAAAATGCCGATGGCCCTGACCATAAAGCAAGCCTTTTGCCAAATGAGTTAAAAGCCATGGTAGATGCAATAAGGAATATAGAGCTTGCACTTGGAGATGGCGTTAAAAAAGTTAGCAATAGCGAGCAAAAAAATAAAGATATAGCAAGAAAAAGCCTTGTTGCAAGGCATGAAATTAAAAAAGGCGAGGTTTTCACGAAGGACAATATAACAGTGAAAAGGCCGGGAACTGGAATTAGTCCTATGAAATATTATGAGGTTTTGGGCAAAATCGCCAATAAAGACTTTGAGGAAGATGAGTGTATAGATATTTAAGACAAATTAAGTGATAAAAGCATTTTTTTCTTTTCAAAAACACATAAATATTGTATAATTAATTAGATAACATTGTAATTATGATGTAACATATAAGTTGCATTTATGTCTTACATTTAAGGATGTGAAGTTATTGAACTCTAGTGCTGATTCGATATTACGTCAAATTGATTTTACAAATTGCAAAATAGTTGTTAAAGATTATGAAGATGACAGCAAGTTTTTTAGCAGTGAAATTGTAGAGCAAAACAAGGCGTATCAATTTATAAATATAAAAGTTCCCTTTAATATCTCGTGGGATTTAAAACAATTAATCATTATTGTATTTGCAGAAGGTAAAGTATACCAATTTTTGGGTAACAGTCGCAACAATGTAAAAATGGGCGTGCTTGAAGTTGCAATTTTTAAATCCAGCATAAAAAATGATAGAAAATATCAACGGTATAATTTGAAAATTGAAGCCGAGGTATCCTCTGTACTTATAGATAAAAAAATGTTTAAATTAAAAGTTCCGTTTCCTGTTACAATTTTAAACGTAAGCACAACCGGAATTATGTTTCAAACAATGTCCGGTTCATTTCAAAACGGTGATATAGTTCATATTTGTGCTGTGGGAATGGACGATAACACACAGTTTACTGTTGAAGTTGTCAGAAGAAAGGATATAAGCTTAATTACAACGCAATATGGTTGTAAATTAGTTGTGCTTTAAGGGGAATTGAAATGGAAGAGAATATCACTAAACTCATACCCATAGCCATTGATTATTTATATCCGGGAATGAAAGTTCAAGACGATATTTATAATTATAATGGTAAGCTTGTGCTTGTTCGTAAAGATGATATTTTAGATGAAAGAAAAATTCAAAGATTACGTGGTTTTAACTCGGACAGGCGTAATATAAAAGTTAAAATTACAACATATAACGCACTTCGTGAAAACAAGGCTGTTTCTCAGGCAATCCAATTGGAGATGCTTGAAAATGAAACAGGATATACAGAAGTAAAAGAGGGAATTAACACCTTTTTAGTCGAGACAAAATATTCAAAAAGCATAGATAATCAAGAGACAACAAAGCTTAAATCGAATGTTAGAGAAGTTATAAATTCCTCAGATGTATCAAAAATATTTCAATGTGTAAATGCGCCTTATCCTGCAGATGAATATTTGCAACACCATTGCATTAATGTAAGCTTAATAAACGGAATTTTGGGCAAATGGCTAAGGCTTGATTCCAATCAAATAGAAGAGCTTATCCTAACAGGGCTTTTGCATGATATTGGCAAAACACAAGTGAACCAAGACATTTTAAATGCACCAAGAAAACTTACAAAAGAAGAATTTGAACATATTAAAAAGCACTCTGAATTTACTTATGAATTATTAAAAGATAACGAATTGGTGCCGGAAAATGTAAAACTTGGTGCACTTTATCACCATGAAAAAGTTGACGGGACAGGATATCCGCACAATTTACTTGCAGAGCAAATTCCGTTTTATGCTAGAGTAACAACTATTTCAGATGTTTATGATGCACTTGTTTCACGTCGTTGCTATAAAGATGAAAAAAGTGCGTTAAGTGTGCTTGCAATGATGTATCGCAGGGAAATTACAGGTTTTGATGATTTTTATTTAAGGGTGTTTTTGCAAAATATGCCTTTAAACTTTTTAAACAAACATGTGCTTATGAATGATGGCACAATTGCAAAAATACGTTTTATCGCACTTAATGATATGGAACATCCTGTGCTTGACATTGACGGAGAACTGAGACAGGCAGATGATGAGTGGAAATGTGCAAGGGTGCTTGTGGAAGAATAATTGAAATGAGGCAGTTTAATGGGGCGCTATACTGTTTGCATAGTGACAGGTACAAGGGCAGAATATGGTTTGCTTCGCCCTGTTATAAAGCAGTTTTTAAAAAATGACAAATTTATTGTAAAATTGATTGTCACAGGGGCACATTTAAGTGAAAAATTTGGCAATACAGTTTGCGAAATTGAAAAAGATGGCATTGAAATTTATAAAAAAATCGATATTTTAAAATTTGGAACAAGTACAGATTACGAAATATCGAAAACAATGGCGCACACATTAAATGAGTTTACAGAATTTTTTCATAATGAAAAAACTCTGCCTGATATTTTATTGGTGCTTGGTGATAGATATGAGATTTTTTCTGTGTGCCTTGCAGCAGCAGCCTTTAAAATACCTGTTGCGCATATTAGCGGTGGCGATGTAACTTATGGCGCAGCAGATGATTATTACAGACATTGCATTACCAAAATTTCAAGTTTGCATTTTCCATCTTGCGAAGAATATGCAAAAAGGGTAATTCAACTTGGAGAAAACCCCAAATTTGTGCACAATGTTGGTGGACTTGGGGACGAAAATTTACGCAAGCTTAAGCTTTTAAGTAAAGACGAACTTGAGGCAAGCATAAATTTCGATTTAAATCGAAAATATGCACTTGTGACATATCACCCTGAAACAGCGGGGAACACAGACAGCGAAAAACAGTTTAACGAGCTTTTAAATGCGATTAAAAACTTTGATATAGCGTGTATTTTCACCAAAGCAAACGCAGATGCCGGCGGTGCGAGAATAAATGAGCTGATAGATGAATTTTGCAAGCAGAATAAACAGCACATTGCTTTTACAAGCATGGGTGTTTTAAGATATTTATCTGCGATGAAATACTGTGATATTGTTATAGGTAATTCGTCGTCGGGTGTTGTAGAAACACCAAGCTTAAAAGTGCCGACAGTAAATATAGGCGAAAGGCAAAAAGGCAGGATAAACAGTCTTAATATTATAAATTGTAAAACCGATGAAAAAAGCATTGAAACAGCAATTGAAAAGGCATTGTCTGATGAGTTTATCAAAGAGGCAAAACAGGCAAAAAGCCCTTATAATGGCGGCGACACGTCTAAAAAAATAGTCGATTTTACACTTGAATATATTAATAGCGAAAATTATGCAAAGGCAAAAATATTTTACGATATATAGCGCCAAGGAGAAGAAATGAAAGTATTTATAGAAGATTTTATCCAAACGATAGAAAGATTATATGAAACACAAATGCAAGAGCCGCCAACAATTGTGCTTGAAATGCTCTCGCTTGTTATGCGTTTTACATTGCTTGGCATTTGCATTGCCGTTCCAATATTGTTAATTCAAACAGTAATAGTGCTTTTTAATAAACAAAAGCGTTTGCAAAGCATACCTTTAGGGATATCATTTGCTGTGCTTTTAGGAATAGCACTTGCTATGTTCTCGCCATTTGTGGCGAGTGCACCGGTTGAAATAAGCACAGGCGCTTTGCAAGAAATAGTTTACAAAACACCGGAGGAAATTGCCGCAGAAAAGGCTGAGGCACAGCAACTTGCACAAGAGCAAGCACAACAAGAAGGCACAGCCGAAGAAGTGACAAACACTGAGGATGAAACAGACAGCGAAGAGGAAGTGGAAGTCATAGATGGGCCACAGCGCAGTGTTGTCGCACAAACCGAGTTTACAAACGCACAGTTAATTGCCATTGATGAACTGCTTCAAAACACTGAATGCACACGTACTTTGCTTAGAGAATTGCCACAAGAAAACGGGCAAAATATTATGATAAGACTTAGTGATAATAAAAAGTGGCAAATTATGCTTTTACAAGATAATGGTTATGTATATGCAAGTGAAACAACAGGCTTTATAAGTAAAATTGAAGATTATGATGTGTTTTATGCTGAACTATCCGAAATTTTAAGCTGAATTTAAATTAGCATAGAGTTAATATAAATTGGCATGTGCGCAAAACTTCACCGCCTTGTCATTCCGAGCAAAGCGAGGAATCCGTTTTCCTAGGTGTTTTTGGAGTATTAATCTTAGCGACTATGAATACAATTGACACCATAAATCTTATCTTAAACAATATGTATTTGAGCATTTAAGCTTGGCTATCATGGAAAATAATTAGTGATATAATATTGAAAAAAGTAAACGGTCGCCTGTTCAGAAATTCTGATACAGGCGACCGCTTGTTATTTAGAGGGACATTAGGTAGAATTTACATATTAAGAATAATGTTTAAAATAAAAAGAAATATTTTCATGTTGTTTTGTCTCGTTTTATGATAGAATATCATTATATATTGTAAAGGTTAATATAGATATTATTAAATAATATTGACAGCATTGAATGAAAAAAATTGAACTTGAAAAGGATTTTATATGTATAAAATAATGATTGTAGAAGACGATACAGGTATATCTACATTAATAAAAGAACAACTTGAAAGCTGGAGCTTTTCAGCAGTTTGCACAGAGGATTTTAAAGACGTGTTAAACCTCTTTTTACATGAAAAACCGCACCTTGTATTAATGGATATATCTTTGCCCTTTTTCAGCGGTTATCATTGGTGTGAGCAAATCAGAAAAATAAGCACAGTGCCAATACTGTTTATATCATCTGCCGGAGATAATATGAATATTGTAATGGCAATAAGCCTTGGCGCCGATGATTTTATTGCAAAGCCGTTTAATGTCGAAGTTCTTATGGCAAAAGTAAGGGCACTTTTGCGCCGCTCTTACGATTTTGCAGGCGACACAGCCGTTTTGCAACATAAAAACGTGTTTTTAAATATTAACGATTTATCACTCGTTTTTGGCGAGCATAAATTAGAGCTTACAAAAAATGAACATAAAATTTTAACAACACTTCTACAAAACAAACAAAAAATTGTAAGCAGAGAAAAACTTATGGAGAGCCTTTGGCAAACAGACAGCTTTGTGGATGATAACACACTTACTGTAAATGTAAACAGGCTGAGAAACAAGCTGAACGCAATAGGTTTAAGCGGATTTATAACTACAAAAGTAGGGGCGGGGTATATTGTAGAATGATTTTATTATTTGATTATATAAAAGAAAAGCGCAGCATTATTGCTGTTAACTTATTTGTTTTCGCAGTGTTCTCGCTATCGTTTTATCTTTATCGCTTGCCGCTTGTAGCCGTTTTATATCCTTATATTATATGCCTTGTCATTCAATTTGTTTTTGCTGTTATTGGGTTTGCTAAATTTAAAAAAAGACATGAAGAGCTTGAACTCATAAAACAAAATATCGGAATTTTAAATGATATAGAGTATAAAGCTAATTCGGCATTAGAACAAGACTTGATAAATATTACAAAAGAGCTTATAAAGCATAAACGCTCTGTGCAAGATGATTTTAACTTGCGATTAAAAGATACAATACAGTACTACACTGTTTGGGTGCACCAAATAAAAACGCCTATTGCATCCATGCGTTTGCTGCTACAAAACGAGGACAGTGCTTTATCAAGAAAAATAAGCACAGACCTCTCAAAAATAGAGCGCTATGTGCAAATGGTTATGGCATATTTGCGCATAAATTCTGATAATACAGACTATCTTTTTGCAACGTGCAGCCTTGATGATATTATAAGACAAGCTGTAAAAAGTTTTAGCACTGAGTTTATAGAAAAAAAGATAGAGCTTATTTATAAGCCTATAAACGAAACCGCAGTGATAGATGAAAAGTGGTTTTTATTTTTGCTAGAGCAAATTATTTCCAATTCACTTAAATACACGCAAAAGGGTTATATTAAAATATATCTAAACAGCGAAGGATTTTTGTGTGTTGAGGATAGCGGCATAGGAATTGCCGCGCAAGACCTACCACGGATTTTTGAAAATGGATACACGGGTAATATTGGGCGCATATATAAAAAATCTACCGGAATAGGGCTTTATTTATGCAAATGTGTGTGTGATAAACTTAATTTAAGCATAACTGCCGTTTCAGAAGTGGAAGAAGGTACAACTATTAAAATTGGGTTTTAGCTCGTCGCATTAATATTATATTGTTTTGCTTGATAAAGCTATTTCGCTACGCATTATTCACTTTTGCTTTACACCAAAAATTTTGCCATTAGCATAAAATGATTCATGTGTCGTGTAATAACCTTACAAAAATGTAAGGTTATTATCTAAAGTGTAAGCCAAATCAATGGAGGATATGCCATTAAATTTGATATCATTGTTGTAGACCAAAACAGCAATAAAAAAGGAGATATAACGATGAATATTTTACAAATTAACTCACTTCATAAGGTGTACACATCACGGTTTGGCACAAATAAGGTGCATGCGCTTAAAAATGTTAACTTTAACGTTAAGCGTGGAGAGTACATGGCAATAATGGGCGAATCCGGCAGTGGCAAAACAACACTTTTAAACATTTTAGCAGGGCTAGATAGGCCAACCGGTGGTGTTGTTCAGCTAGAAAACAGCGACATTACAAAAATAAAAGAGGCAAACCTCTCAACATTCAGGCGAGAAAACCTCGGCTTTGTTTTCCAAGATTTTAACCTTCTTGACACCTTTAATTTAAAAGACAACATATTTTTACCGCTTGTGCTTGCCGGTAAATCTTACGCAGAAATGGAACAAAGGCTTATGCCAATTGCACAGGACCTTGGCATTACACAGCTGCTAAATAAATATCCGTATGAGGTTTCGGGTGGGCAAAAGCAACGTGCGGCCATTGCAAGGGCGCTAATAACGCACCCAAAACTTATTTTGGCAGACGAGCCAACAGGTGCGCTAGACTCAAAATCTTCGGACGAATTATTGAGTTTGTTTTCGGAGATAAACAAAAAAGGCCAAACAATTTTAATGGTAACGCACTCTACTAAAGCGGCAAGCAATGCAAATTGTGTGTTGTTTATAAAAGATGGCGAGGTTTTTCATCAAGTATTTAAAGGCGAGCAGACAAACGAAACATTTCACCAGAAAATAACAGACACCCTGACTTTGCTCTCAAGAGGGGGTATAAAATAATGTTTTACCCCATAATAGCAATTAACAGCATAAAAATTAACAATAAGCTGTATATACCTTATATTTTAACGAGCGCACTTTGGGTAATGATGTTTTACGTTATATTTAGCATGGCATCTTCAGAGCAAATTAAAAATTCAGGCGCAGGCGAATCAATTATTATGATTTTATCAATGGGCATACCGTTTATATTTTTATTTTCAGGTTTGTTTTTGCTTTACACAAATTCATTTTTAAGCAAAATGCGCAATAAAGAATATGCTCTTTACAATATAC
>CAYJGV010000045.1:0-18852 GCA_964369715.1 uncultured Bacteroides sp.
CCTGTACAATCGAACATAACTCTGTTTACATGGGGCACTTCGTTGACAATTCTGCTTGTTATTTTGCCAAGTAAATCCCAAGGTAAACTTGCGGCTTCTGCTGTCATGAAATCGGTGGTTGTAACTGCCCTTAAAGCAATTGCATAATCGTAAGTGCGCTCGTCGCCCATTACGCCGACACTTCGCATATTTGTAAGTGCTGCGAAATATTGCCCCAGATTTTCATGTTCGTTTGCGTCTTCAAGCTCTTGCCTATAAATAGCGTCTGCTTCTTGCACAATTTTTATTTTTTCTTGTGTCACTTCACCGATTATTCTTATGGCAAGCCCAGGCCCCGGGAACGGTTGACGGCTTACTAAATATTCGGGTATATCAAGTTCTCTTCCGGCATTTCTTACTTCGTCTTTAAACAAATCCCTAAGAGGTTCGACAATTTCTTTAAAATTAACATGATCCGGCAATCCTCCGACATTGTGATGACTTTTTATCACGGCACTTTCACCGCCAAGCCCACTTTCGACAACATCAGGGTAAATTGTGCCTTGCACTAAAAAGTCAACCGCACCAATTTTATTTGCCTCGTCTTCAAAAACACGTATAAATTCTTCACCTATAATTTTACGCTTTGTTTCAGGGTCGCTTACCCCTTTAAGTTTTTCATAAAACCTATTTTGTACATTCGCACGTATAAAATTAAGCTCGTATGGGCCTTCATCGCCAAAAACAGCCTCTACTTCATCGCCCTCATTTTTGCGAAGAAGCCCGTGGTCTACAAAAACACAAGTTAATTGTTTACCAACTGCTTTTGAAAGCATAACCGCTGCTACAGAGGAATCCACACCGCCTGAAAGAGCGCACAAAACTTTGCCATTTCCTATTTTTTCACGCAATTGTGCTATGCTTTGCTCTACAAAGCTATCCATTTTCCAATTGCCTTCACATTCGCACACATTATAAATGAAATTTTTAATTATCAAAGTGCCATTTTCTGTATGTAAAACCTCTGGATGAAATTGAACTGCATATAATTTTTCATCGATATTCTGCGCTGCGGCACATGGACAATTGTCGGTGTGTGCGACTATTTCAAAATTAGGTGCAATAGTTTCTATATAATCATTGTGGCTCATCCAGCAAATATTTACATTTGGTACATCCTCAAAAAGCGGACACTCAGGGCTTGTATACACAGATGTTTTGCCATATTCTTTTTCAGGCGCACTGCTAACTTTGCCGCCCAAAGTGTGCATCATTAATTGTGCACCGTAGCATATACCCAAAACAGGTATGCCAAGAGCAAAAATCTCTTTGTCAATTATAACAGCATCTTCAGTGTAAACACTGTTTGGCCCACCTGTTAAGATTATGCCCGATGGCCTATTTTCTTTAATTTTTTCAAGTGCTCGTGTGTGTGGAACTATTTCGCTGTAAACATTATTTTCTCGCACACGTCGTGCAATTAACTGATTGTATTGCCCGCCAAAATCTACCACTAAAATATATTCGTTCATTTAAACCTCCGTATTACAAAAGCGTGTATATTTAATACAAAAGCCTTTGTTTTCAACTCATGCAAAATATTACATTTGCAATGCTATATTTTTAATTTCATCAGGTTCAATTACTTTTTCAAACCTAATTTCTTTTCCCTCTAAACCTGCAAGGTTTTTTGGCACAGGTAATTTTGTAATGTCATTCAGCATATTTAAATCCTCAAAAGCTTTTTGGGTAGGAACTTTGCCAAGAGCTGTTAAAACATCGTGCGAGAATTTATAAGGGCTTGCTGTAGAAAGCACAATAATATTTGTGTTTTTGTCAATATCAAGTTTATTTGCTACGCTGAATGCAACTGCTGTATGAGGATCCATAACATAATTTGAATCTTGGGCATAATCTGCAATAATTTGCTCTGCCTCTTCATCACTTGCAAAATCTGCTTTAAAAACACCGCTTATTTTATCAAGCATTTCCTCGCTTATTTTAAACTCGCCTTTTTGCGCTAGATCTTGCATTAAAGCATTGACACATTCTGCATCATTAGAAATATGATATAAAAGCCTTTCTAAATTAGAGCTTACTAAAATGTCCATCGATGGTGATGTTGTTTTGTAAAAATCACGTTTGGCATTGTAAACGCCTGTTTTAAAAAAGTCTGTCAATACATTGTTTTTATTTGACGCACATATTAATTCACCGACAGGTAATCCCATTTGTTTTGCATAATAACCTGCCAAAATATCGCCAAAATTTCCTGTAGGGACACAAAAATTGACTTTTTCGCCTGCTTTTACAGCGCCGCTTTCAACAAGGCTTGCGTAAGAGTAAAAATAATATACAATTTGAGGCACCAAACGCCCCCAGTTAATGGAGTTTGCGCTTGAAAGGCAAGCGTTTTCACCTTCAAGTGTTGCTGCAATTTTCTCATCTGTGAAAACTTTTTTAACCCCTGTTTGTGCGTCATCAAAATTACCGTTTATCGCATAAACACTTACATTTTCGCCCTCTTGTGTAACCATTTGCAAGCGCTGTATTTCACTTGTGCCATCGTTTGGGTAAAACACTGCAATTTTTATACCCTCTAAATCGGCATATCCATCAAGCGCCGCCTTGCCTGTGTCTCCACTTGTGGCAACAAGTATTTTTGTTGTGTGTGTATCACCTATGTTTTTCTTTGCCTGAACCAGTAAATGCGGCATAACTTGAAGCGCATAATCCTTAAAAGCACATGTTGGGCCGTGATATAATTCAAGCGCATATTCGTTATTTTTCACATGTTTTACAAAGCCTGCTTTGCCATCAAAATTTTCTGCATAAACTTTTTCCATAGTTTCTTTCAAAAAATTTTCATCATATTCTGTCAAATACATGCCTATAATTTTTTGTGCCATTTGAGGATAAGTTAAATTCTTTACATCCTCGTATGTGCATTTAGGAAATTGAGTAGGCACAAATAGCCCACCATTTGGCGCAAGGCCTTTGGCTATCGCTTGCGATGCGCTAACATTAATTTTGCTGTCTCTTGTACTTGTATATTGCATTTTCAAATCCCCTCACTTAAAATGCGTCAAACGCATTTTCTATACAATTTAATTTATAGTCATTCGCTTTTTTTATAATTTCCATTACATCAAAGCGAACAAAAGACGTGTTATCCTTAATTTTTGCTAAGTAAGCTTTTGCAGCAAGTATAATTTTCTGTTGCTTTTTATATGTTACAAATTCAGCCGGTGTTGCAATGCTGTTTTCTGTCCTTGCTTTAACTTCAACAAAAACAAGCATATTATCTTTTTTTGCAATTACATCAATTTCGCCTTGCCTTGTACGAAAATTCATGCATAAAATTTCATACCCCTGTTTTAAATAATAATCTTCTGCGAGTTTTTCTGCAAAAACACCAAACTCTTTTGCCTTTTGTCTTTTTGCAAAATCAACATCACTCATACAATGCCCCGCTTTTTCAAAAAAGATTTCCTATAAAATGGCAGTATGCCGTGTTTTTCAATTATTTCATAATGCTGTTTTGTAGGGTAGCCTTTATGTTTTTCAAGCATGTATTCGGGGTGCTTTTTTGCAAGATCTGCCATAAAATTATCACGTGTCACCTTTGCTAAAACAGACGCCGCTGCTATGCTTGCTGAATTAGCGTCACCTTTAACCACCGCTTTTGCTTTTATGTCGATATCAGGGCATTTATTGCCATCAATAAGGGCAATGCTTGGCTTTATTTCAAGGCCGTTTACCGCCTGTGCCATACCTTTTAATGTAGCTTTTAAAATATTGATTTCGTCTATTACATCAGCGTGAACCAAAACAATATTGTACGCTATGGCGTGTTTTAATATTTCGCCATATAAAAACTCTCGCTTTGCTTCATTAAGCTTTTTGCTATCGTTTAAACCATGAATTTTAATTTCAGGGTTTAAAATAACAGCTGCTATGCAAACAGGGCCGCAAAGAGGGCCTCTTCCTGCTTCATCAACTCCACACACTGTGCCAAACTCATTTGTGAATTCAGCATCGAAATTATATAATTTTTCCGTTGTTTCTATCACTTTTTCATTTAGTTTTATCTCATACATTTGACGGCTCCTCAAGCGAAACTCTACCAAGTTTTGATGCCCTAAACTCATCGACAAACATTATGGCGGCTCGCTCTGTGTTTACAACGCCACCACTCATGAGCATTCCCCTTTTGCGCCCAATTTGTGCAAGTAAATCATATGCTTCAAGGTGCATATCGTCTTCACTTAGCTTGTATCTTTCAATTAAACGTTCGGGATACATTTTTTGTATCTGACCCAAAAGGCCTGTAGCAAGCGTTTCTATATCTAAAACATCATCTTTTATAGAGCCGATAAATGCTAAATTAGCCGCAATTTCATTTCTTTCAAATTTGCGCCATAAAACGCCCGGCATATCAAGCAAATCGTATTTACCTATGGTTACCCATTGTTTGCCACGTGTGACACCGGGGCGGTCAGCCGCTTTTGCTTTTTGGGTGCCCGCAAATGTATTGATAAAAGTGGATTTCCCAACATTTGGTATACCAACAATCATTATGCGAATTTTTGCACCTGAAATACCTTTTTTCTCTCTTCTATCAAGCAATTCTTCAAGCTCTTTATCAATGGCAGCGCGTACGGTTGACACCGCAGAGCGGTTTTTGCTTGAAATAGAAACACAGCCATGCCCTTCAGATTTAAACTTTTTCATCCATGCTGCTGTGATTTTTTCATCAGCTAAATCTGCCTTATTGAGGGCATATAATGTGGGTTTGCCCTCGATTATTTCGGCAATTTCAGGGTTTATACTGCTTGCCGGTATGCGTGCGTCTAAAAGCTGTAAAACAGCATCTACATTTTTTATGTCCGCTTGCATTGTGCGCAAGGTTTTCATCATATGCCCGGGAAACCAGTGTATTTGATAATGATTAACATTTTCAACTATGTTATCATTGCTATTATCTATCATATTTTTCTCCATCTTTTACTCTATAACACCTATATTATCAAACGGCGCTACCCTAAGCACCATCTTTCCTACAATCGCTTTTTCATTTACAGGACCTATATCTGACGAGCGGCTATCTTTAGAATTCATTCTATTATCACCCATTAAAAAAACATGGTCGTTTGGCACAGTTAAAGGATATATTATATCGCCGTTATAAAAAGTTGGCGAAAGCACATATGGCTCATTTAGTGTTTCACCATTTACGAAAACTTCGCCTGTTGTTTCATCAATATCTACAACATCACCCTCAAGCGCAATTACACGCTTTGCAAGTGGGTCGCCATAACTTATGATTGAATCTGTGATAACGGCATCACCTCTTTGGGGAGTATAACCTATTATCTGAACAATAATTCTGTCGCCATTCTGCAATGTGGGTTCCATAGATGAGCCCGAAACGTCTGAAAAATTGCCTACAAATACAAGAATTAACAAAGAGCAAATTATCGCAAAAGCCACTGCGGAATTTAGCCATTCGTATATTTCTTCACAAATAGTTTTTTTCTCCAAAACACCCTCCAAATCAAAGCCTATTGCAAAACTTAGACTAAAAATTCAAATAATTTATTCATTTATATTTTGTGTAAAAACACTGAATAATAACAAATTATTTTATTTAGTTTATTATACCATAAAAAAAAGATAACAACAATATTTTGAATTAATAAAATTAAGTTAAAATCAAAAATGTCGTTTGGGTTTGCTTTAATCGCAAACCCAAACGACATAATATAATTATCTGTGATTTTCTTAGCGTAATTGCTCTTTAACTTTAGCTGCTTTACCTGTGCGGCTACGTAGATAGAACAATTTAGCACGGCGTACACGGCCTTTACGCACAACGTCAACTTTTTCAACAAAAGGTGAGTTGATTGGGAACACACGCTCTACACCTACACCGTAAGATGTACGACGAACTGTAAATGTCTCGTTAATTCCACCATGTTTTTTTGCTATAACAGTGCCCTCAAACGCTTGGATACGTTCACGGTCACCCTCTTTGATACGTACAGAAACACGAACTGTGTCGCCTACGTTAAATTCGGGCTTATTTTCTTTAATCATGCCCTGTGTCATCATTTTAATTGCGTCCATTTTTATCCTCCAAATATTTACAAGCATTCATGCCCACATTTAGCAAGCAGAGGACTGCCCTGTTTAATGCTTTACATTAAAAACCACTGCCGGAAACAGCGAGTATAACGCTAGCTAAAATATATTAACATAAAATTATAAGAAATGCAAGTGTTTTTGAAAATTTATTTGTATAAATTAATTTAAAATTTTATATTATTTATAAGTTAATTACAAAATTATGCATTAACCCTGCCTTAACCCTAATTGAAACAATGGCTTTTTAAGCCTTTTAATTGCTTTATTTTAATAAAAATTATTATGAATTTATGCGGCTTTACTAATCAATTTTTATTGCTGATAAATCAAAATATGTCCACACTGTCACACTGCCAGATATTACTTATACTAAACAATTGTTATCATAATTTTTTGCTTAGTTTGCATAGTTAATATTTTACTCAAACAATTCTGTGCTTTGCACATATAAAGCTTTTCTCATTATCTCTGCGCTATTTTTTGGTAAATCCATCTCGTTTTCCAAGAATTCTAGCAAAAGCATCGGGTTTATATTTATTTTTACGCCACCCGGTAGCTTAACATTAACGATTAGTGCTCCGTTTTCATCAGTTTTTTGTCCGACAATTTCAACATGTTCTTTTAAATCAATGGTTTTAATTTTGCCTTTTTTACCCTTTTTTTGCACATTTGCTTCTTTGCAAAGCTCAAGTTTTTCAAAGGCTTTTTGGGCAAATTTTGCCATAGCCGCAGAATATTTTATGTCATACTCCGCATGTGAAATTTCACTTGCCTGTCTTTTCACAGGGCAAACTTTTGTCACTTTTATTCCGCTTGGCAAACATGGATTAATTGCATCAGGTGCAGTTTCACAATTGAAGTTTTCATCTTCTGTTTTTATTTCAAGTGATTCAATCAAGCTTTCTTGCCCAAGTGCCAAAGGTGCGGCAAATGTCATATAAATATGCGGATTAAAACCTTTTGTATACCAAACACTAAGCTTTGAGCGCTTAAACGCACGTTGCATAACCCTTTGTAAATCTAGCAAAGAAATATATGCTGCTGTGTCGGTTTTTGTAAACCAAAATCTAATTGTTTGCAAAACAAACACCTCCATTCCACTTTGCAGCACCGCAATTATTACATTCTAAACTACATGGTTTTGTTGTTTGTGCTTTTGTTGCTTTTTCGTATTCTTCAACTAAAAACTCATGTTTTAAGCTGTAATTTAAATGGCTCCATGGCAAAAGTTCATCTGTTTTAATTTCTCTGTTTGCGTAAAAAGCTGTATCAATTTCAAGCTCTTCAAATACTTGCAACCATGTGTTAAATTTAAACAATTCGTCCCAGCCGTCAAATATACAACCGTACTCATACGCTTTAACAAGCGCTTTTGCAAGGCGCCTGTCCCCCTTTGCAAAAACGGCTTCTAAAAAGCTTACTTTGCTATCGTGATAACTTACACGTATTTTACGGTTTTTTACACATTGCAATAAATATTGTTGTTTTTCATGCAACAACTCTTGTGTATCTTGTGGGCAAAATTGGAAAGGTGTGTGTGGTTTTGGCACAAAACACGCAACACTTATAGAAACCTGCACACCCTTGCCTTTTGGTTTGTTTTCACATCTATAAAACAAATCAACAATATTTTGTGCGGTTTTTGCAATACCCTCGATATCCTCCATTGTTTCTGTTGGCAAACCCATCATAAAATAAAGTTTAACTGAAGTATAGCCTGCATTAAATGCAAGTTCACAGCTATTTGCAATTTCTTGTTCAGTTATGTTTTTATTAATGACATCACGCAAACGCTGTGTGCCAGCTTCAGGCGCAAAAGTTAAACCGCTTTTGCGTATTTTTGTAATTTTTTCAACTAAGCTTTTTGAAAAATTATCTATTCTTAAACTTGGCAAAGATATGCTAACATGCTCTTTTTCGCTCCACTCAATTAATTCATCAAGCAATTTTTCAAGCTCGCTATGGTCACTTGTTGAAAGCGAAGTTAGCGATATTTCATCGTAACCTGTGTTATTGCATAAATTATTGCCGGCTTTTGAAAGAAGCTCGGCCGAGCGCTCTCTCATAGGGCGGTAAATAAAGCCTGCCTGACAAAAACGACATCCCCTAACACACCCGCGCAAAACCTCTATTTGAGAGCGGTCGTGCACTGTGCCAACCATAGGTACAACAAAATTTTGTGGAATATCAACTGCATCCATATCTGCAATTAATGCTTTTTCCACAACTTCACTCGCACCGTTATTCGGTGTAATTTTATCAATACGCCCATCGTTTTTATATTCGACATCGTAAAATTCAGGCACATAAATGCCGTCAATTTTCATAAGTTCCTTTAGTATTTCTTTGCGTTTCATTCCCTTTTTCTTGCATTCAATAACAGTTTCACAAACTTGTGGCAATTGCTCTTCGCCCTCGCCAAGCATCATGAAATCAAAAAAAGGTGCCAAAGGCTCTGCATTACATACGCAAGGTCCGCCTGCTGCTATCAAGGGATAATCCTCGCCCCGGTCCGCTGTGTAAAACGGTATGTTTGATAAATCAAGCATCGCCAAAATATTTGTATAAGACAGCTCGTACTGCAAAGTAAAGCCAACTATATCAAAATCTTTCAGGCTGTCCTTGCTTTCAAGCGCATAAAGCGGATAGTTTTGCTCTTTCATTTCGGCATACATATCCGTCCATGGCATGAAAGCACGTTCGCACCATATGTTTTCACGCTTGTTTAAAATCTCGTACAATATCTTCATGCCTAAAAAAGACATTCCGACTTCATAAGTATCGGGAAAACAAAAAGCAAAGCGCAAATCTACTTCGCTTTTATTTTTATAAGTACATCCGGGCTCACCGCCTGTATATCGCCCCGGTTTTTGCACATTGGAAAGTAAAACTTTTAATTTTTCGTTCATTTTTATATCCTTTTTTAAATGTTTACGTATTTATATTATTATATCACAAAAATATAAATTTTACAAAAAATTTTGTAAAAGAAGGTAAACAGGTGCAATTACCGCTGCGACAAACGCCACTGGTGAAAAACCTAAAACATATGCTATAATAGGCAAAAACACTGTTAAAATAATAAGTATTGACCTTTGAAAAACTGCCCATTTCATAATATATTTACCGGGCAAAAAGCATTCAGCAATCTGTGCACCGTCTAACGCGCCGATAGGTAAAAGATTATAGAGCCCCACACATAAATTTACTGCGCTGAAAATATACGCAAAATAACTTGCCTTATTTAATGCCATGCTATAGAACACTACACATACAATTATATTTGTCAAAGGGCCTGCTAAAAGCACGGCTGTTTTTTGTCTTTTTTTAAGGCAAGCTATTTTATTAAGGCAAACACCACCAACAGATAAACTTATTTTTGGCAATTTTTTTGTCATTGTTATATACATTATTATATGGGCGCTTTCGTGAATAAAAACAGCGAACAAAACAAGTCTAAATAAAAAGGCACCGTCAAGCAAAAGCCCCAGTGCCAAAAATGCATAAAAAAACACAGCATTCATAAAATATTCACTTTCTTTTTACTATTAGCTATATTCAAATTGCGTTAATGGGTCAACACACATAGTGTTTTCTATCAGTTCAAAATGTAAATGCGGCCCTGTAGAATAGCCTGTGTTGCCTACTGTTGCTATTTTTTCGCCAGCAATTACGCTTTGCCCAACACGCACAAACGTGAAATCTAAATGCTGATAAAGCGTTTGCAAGCCACTTGTATGATGCACAATAATATAATTGCCTCTTATATTGTTGTAATCAACTTCGACAATATGGCCATCAGCAACGCAGTAAACCCCTGTGCCTTCAGGTGCGGCAATGTCTATCCCCTTGTGAAATTCCCATTTATATGATATGGGGTTAACTCTAAAACCAAACTCAGACGTCAAAACCCCTGAAACAGGTTGTTGTAAATCAACTACTCCTGAATATTCACTAAGACTGACATCATTTGGAATAATATCGAAGATTTCATCATCGGTTTTTCCGCCCATGCCGTTTAAATCGCCGTTTGATTCTTGTGCTTGCTCGCTTACCTGTGTTTCATTTGTAATTCCGCTTTGGCTATCATTTAACAGCGGATGCAATATACTTGAAGATTGTGCAATATTTTGCTCGTTTATTTCAATTTCGTTCAAGACACTTTCACTGATTTTTTCTTGCTCATTGCTATCGCTTTGTTCGTTTTTTGCTTCTTGTATAAACATGGCATTGCTTGCAATTTCGCTTATATCCTGTGCAAAACTTTGTATATCTTGCACGCTTGTGCTTGCAAAACGCAAAATAGGTGTTTCCTGGCTAAACTCAATGCCTTGTGTAAGTGAAGTTTCAAGCGCAGTTTTTATTTGTAAATAAAACTCTGTGCTAAAAGTTTTAACGGCAAAAGAAATCGCAATTATAATAGCACAAATTATGCATTGCACAAAAATTAAATTATCCTGTTTTAATGTCATATCTTTATGCTTGCTTATATGTCCAAAAAGATTGTTTTGCTCTGTTTCATTGCTTTCGTCGTCTTGTAAGGTTTGAGTGTCTTTATATTTATAATCCGGCTTTTTAAATGTAAAAAATTCATCTTTTTTTGTATTGGACACGTGAGGATTTTGATTATTATCTTTTGTTTTTTCTTTTTTATTATCTCTTTCAAAAAGCAATTTTTGACTGTTTTCTTTCTCAGTATTTTTTGTGTTGTTTTTTAGAAGTAATTTGCTTTTGTTTTCTAATTTTCTTAAAACGTTTTTTTCATTCACATGTCCCGAAACATTATTGAAATCTATTTCATCAATTGAATTAGTTATATTATCCAACATCTTATCACATCCTTTTAGGTAATATTATGATGCAGGCATAAAAAAAATTACATTAAATTGATACAAAATCAATTTAATGTAATTTTTGTATAAGGGCAATTATCTTAATTTCCTTGATAATCTAATACATATTAACGCAACAGGTAATAACACAATTCCTGTTATTATAAGCACAAATGCTGCACTAATACTGTCCGCTCCAAATAAAAATCCATATATCATTTGTATTGTGGGGTCCAGAAATCCACATAAAATTGTTATTAGTGCCATAACTTTCCCTAAAAGATTTTCAGGTGTATTGCTTTGAATATAAACATTTCTTAAAATATAAAACATACCAACACCAATCATAAGCACAAACACGCAAAGACAAAGAAGTGCAAATGCTAAAACTGTGCTTTGCACAAATAACGAAAGACCACACAAGCCTATTATGCTTATATTTATAATTAATATTACACCCGATTTTTTAAACGAGAATTTGTGTGGAAAAGCAAATAAAATAAAACCTGCAACAAGTGTGCCACAGCTTACAATGCCACTGGCAACTCCATAAAATTCCGGAGATAAACTTAAATATATATTAACTATATACGGTAAGCCCACTAAAACAATGCCTGTTATTGAGCCGCAAATTAATGCACTCGCCATCAAATATTTTAGCAGATTTCTATCATTGTTGAAAATGTAAGAAAAAGCCTCTTTTATTCCGGTTTGCTTCAAATTGCCGTCCGTGAGAAATTTCTTCTGTGGTAAAACAATAAAAATTTCGATAATTGCAGAAAACGCAAACAAAAACATGGCTATAAACAAGATATATCTTATATCTACAAACCCGTATAAAAAACCTGCGAGCATGGGCGAAACTATATTAGAAAACGAATTTATTTGAGAAATAACTGAATTCGCCCTTGGGATATCTTGCTTTTCAACCAAGCTTACAACACATGAAATAACGCAAGGATAATATGCCGCTTGCATTGCACTTAGTAAAAATTTTGCGATTATTATACTGTAAATAGGTATGGATGCACTATTGTACGAAAACAACACCAAAGATAAAATTAACAAAGCACATGAAAAATCTAATATCACCATTATATTTCGTGTGTTGAATTTATCCGCTAGCACTCCGCCAAGTGGAGCGCACACAGCCCACGGAATAACGCTTAGCGCAGTTACTACGCCAAAAAGCTCTGCAGAACCGCTAATTTGCAATATATAAAGACCTAATGTGAAATTTAATGCTGAATTGACAATGACAGAAATTATCTGTCCAGCTATTAGTATATTGAAATTTTTATTAAATAATTTTGAAACTGTCATGCTAAAATCCCCTAAAAATAAAACACTTGTTTATTAACTATAACCATAGTATAATTGTTTTTAAGTAATAATACTATAGTCAATAATAACACATATGTATATTAATGAACATATGTGCATAAATTGAACAGAAACGAGGTTGTTTTGGCGGATAGAAGAACGCAAAGAAGCATAAGAGAAATTAAAAAAGCATTTTTGCAATTGATGAAAACAAAGCAATTGCATGAAATAACTGTAACTGAAATCACAAATATGGCTGATATTGGCAGAACAACTTTTTATTTACATTATACCGATGTTTATGATTTATTGTTTAAAATTGAAAGTGAAATTTTACATGGTTTTATAATGATTTTTGAAGTTAATGGTAACGAAAACAAGACGCAATCTTTAATAAGGCGGGTTGAAGAAAGCCTTATATTTATAGAAAACAATCATGATATTTGCAAAACATTATTTTCAAGCGATAGTTTTTTAAATAAATTTCAGCAGAATTGCTGTGAAGTTTTTATAAATGAATTTTATTCAAACGATATAAGTGATTTTGGCATTACAGAGGTTAATTTTGTAGCTTGGGGTGTAGTGGGTACATTTAAAAATTGGGTTATGGGTGATTTAAAAGTTAAAAAAGAACAGTTGAACAAAAACATGTTATATATTTTTGCACGTTTTTTAGATGGTGTTGAAATTCAAACCCATTAGCCATTAGGATAAATTTAAACACTCTTGTTTTGCAAAATTTGTGCGCTATTTCGTGTTATCTTTTCCAGTAATATAAAATATCTCAACTAATAGACCCAAAATTACAAACTAATTCCAACGCTCTTAAAATTTTCGTTTACTTACATTATATAAAAGGATTTGAATTAAATTATGCTTTTTTCACTTGCATTAATTCTGTTGCTTGGTCTAATCATGGGCAAAATATTTGAAAAATTTAATTTGCCCGCACTTCTTGGCATGATTGTCACAGGCATTGTTATTGGCCCTTTTGCGCTTAATTTACTTGATGATAAAATACTTTCAATTTCGGGCGAACTTCGTGAAATTGCTTTAATTATAATTTTGATGCGCGCCGGATTAAGTTTAAACTTCGACAGCCTAAAAAAAGCAGGGCGCCCTGCATTATTAATGTGCTTTATACCGGCATGTTTTGAAATTATCGCAACTGCAATTTTAGCACCATTGTTTTTTGATATAGCCTTTATAGACGCAATTTTGCTGGGGTGTGTAATTGCGGCTGTTTCCCCTGCTGTAATTGTGCCCAAAATGATTGATTTGATGAAAAATAACTATGGCGAAAAAAACAGTGTGCCGCAAATTATCATGGCAAGTTCTTGTGTTGATGATATTTTTGTAATTACTTTATTCAGCATTTTTTTAAATGCTTCAACTGCACAAAACAATGGCACAAATAGCATAAATTTAAATTTGCTTTTTAATATTCCTGTTTCTATTATTACAGGCGCTTTAATGGGGTTTGTTATCGGCATTATTTTATGCAAGATATTAAAAAATTTCAGTATTCGTGATAGCTCTAAGGTCATCATTTTGCTTTCAGTTTCGTTTTTATTGCTTGCTTTAGAAGATGTAGTTTCTGCCTTTATGGGTTTTTCCGCTCTGCTTGCAATTATGGCGTTAGGCGGTGTAATTCGAGTAAAAAATGATGATTTAGCCATTCGCCTTTCAGAAAAATTTTCAAAACTTTGGGTTTTTGCACAAATTATATTATTTGTACTTGTTGGCGCAAATGTAAACATAAGCTATGCAATGACTTATGGTTTAATTGCTGTTTTATTTATTTTTGCTGTTCTTATTTTTAGGATTTTAGGGGTTTTTATCTGTCTTTTAAAAAGCGATTTAAGCCGAAAAGAAAGATTATTCATTGCAATTTCATATTTACCAAAAGCAACCGTGCAAGCCGCAATTGGAGGAATACCTCTTTCAGTGGGTGTTGCCTGTGGCGATTTGATACTGACTATTGCGGTTTTATCCATTTTAATAACTGCGCCACTGGGTGCAATTTTAATAGACAAAACCTATAAAAAGCTTTTAGACAAAAGCCATAATATTTAATTAATTTATATTTTAAATTAATTATTCTCTTTTTATTACGATAGTATAATTTTAAAAACATTAATTTAATATAATATGTCAATAAAATTAATCAAAAACACAAAAATTATACATTATTTAGTATTTACTATTAAACTATATAACGTTATAATATTAATTGTATTATCATTAAATTAAAAAAGGAGTACAAAAATGCAAAAACCTGTATTAGTTGTAATGGCAGCAGGAATGGGTAGCCGTTATGGCGGAATGAAACAAATTGACCCAATTGGAAAAAACGGGGAATTAATTATTGATTACTCTGTTTTTGACGCGAAAAAAGCAGGATTTGAAACAGTAGTTTTTATTATAAAAAAAGAAAACGAGCAATTGTTTAAAGAGGCAATTGGTGATAGACTATCTTCGCATATTAATGTGAAATATGCTTATCAAGAGTTATCAAATTTGCCAAGTGGATTTGAAGTGCCACAAGAAAGGCAAAAACCGTGGGGCACCGCACATGCGGTTTTATCGGCAAATCAGCTTATAAATGGGCCTTTTGCTGTAATTAATGCCGATGATTTTTACGGCGAGCAAGCCTTTAAAAAAATATACGATTATTTATGCGAAAACCCCGACAGTGACGACATTTACAATTATGCCATGGTTGGATATGTGCTTAAAAACACAGTTACTGATTTTGGACATGTTGCACGTGGTGTTTGCTCTGCCGATGAAAACGGCTTTTTATGCGACATTGTAGAGCGTACACGCATCGAGACAAACGGTGATAAAATTCACTATACAACCGATGATGGCAAGACATGGGTTGATATAGACGAAAACAGCATAGTTTCAATGAATATGTGGGGCTTTAGCGCAAGCTTTTTAATAGAAATCGAAAACCGTTTTTCAGATTTTTTAAATAAAAACTTAAGCGAGAACCCATTAAAATCCGAATACTTTTTACCCGGTGTGGTAGATGAACTCTTAAAAAAACACAAGGCTGTTGTAAAAGTATTGACAAGCACAGATAAATGGTATGGTGTAACTTATAAAGAGGACAAACCTGTCGTTGTAAGTGCGATAAGAAAAAAAGTTGAAGATGGGATTTATCCCGAAAATTTGTGGAAATAAAAGAGGTATATATGAACTATTTAAACGTAGAAGTAAATTTAAAAAACAAACCTATTTTAGACCCTGAGTTTATCCCTGTTTATAAATTTAATGAAGAATTTTTAAAAACAGCAAAACAAAAATTTGATATTGCGCTTGAGCGCAGTAACGGACAAACAGCTGTTTACAACACATTTATTCACGGAACAAAAGAAATGTTTGATGCCGATGTCTTTTATATTGATAGGCTTGTGAAAATGTTGCTTTGGATGAAGGGTGGTTTTGCCATTTATTTAAGCGGAGACGAGGCCGTTTGCAGTGAAATTGAAAAAAGATACAGCAAAGACGGCAAACACGCTTTTGATTTCAACTTCATGGCGAATATTTACGGTGAACCTTTTTGTGTTAAACGTGTAAATGAAGTACCGGCGGAAAAAGGCAGCGGTAAAGCTGTAGGCAGACACACAGGCGGTTGCCGCATCGGTTTTGATGCAGGCGGAAGTGATAGAAAGGTTTCTGCTGTTATTGACGGCGATTGCGTTTTCAGTGAAGAAGTTGTATGGCATCCGAAAATTACTGCTGATCCTGATTATCACTTTGGCGGCATTGTAGATGCAATGAAAACAGCGGCAAAACATATGCCAAGGGTTGATGCGATAGGCATTTCCTCCGCAGGCATTTATATAGACAACGAAACAAAGGCGGCATCTTTATTTTTAAAAGTACCCGAGGATTTGTTTAAAGAGAAAGTTAAAGATATTTATATTCGTGCGGCAAAAGAAATTGGCGATGTGCCAATTGAAGTATGCAATGATGGCGATGTTACAGCACTTGCCGGCGCAATAAGCCTTGACGAAAACAATGTGCTTGGTATTGCAATGGGCACAAGCGAGGCTGTCGGTTTTGTGGATAAAGACGGTAATATCACAGGTTGGCTAAACGAGCTTGCTTTTGCACCTGTTGACATGAGCCCAAATGCAATGCAAGACGAATGGAGCCTTGATATTGGTGTCGGTTGTAAATATTTTTCACAAGATAGCGTTATTAAACTTGCACCTGCCGCAAAAATTGAAATTGACGAAAATTTAAGCCC
This sequence comes from uncultured Bacteroides sp., assembly GCA_964369715.1. Classification (GTDB taxonomy): domain Bacteria; phylum Bacillota; class Clostridia; order Oscillospirales; family Ruminococcaceae; genus Ruthenibacterium. The sequence continues at coordinate 16,546 of CAYJGV010000045.1, forward strand.
GGCAGAAAAACTTAAAATCGTGCAAGAATTAATGAAAAACGACGATGAAAGAGCCATTAAAATCTATGAGACAATAGGTTCTTATCTGGCGCACACTTTAGTTAATTATTATCATATGTACGGTTTTAAACATGTGCTTTTACTGGGCAGAGTTATGTCCGGCAAAGGCGGCGACATTATTTTAAATGTTTGCAAAGAAGTTTTAGCAGACGAATATCCCGATGTTAACTCAAAAATAAAACCGGCATTGCCCGATGAAAAATTCCGTAGAGTTGGGCAATCTGCAGCTGCTGCATCACTGCCAAAAATATAATAAACTATTAGGAGATTTAAGATGAGAGTATATCAATGCAAAGATTATGACGGTATGTCAAGGACAGCCGCAAATATTATTTCAGCACAAGTTATTTTTAAACCCGATTGTGTTTTAGGTTTAGCCACAGGTTCTACCCCTATGGGCGCTTACAAACAACTTATAAAATGGTATAATAAAGGCGATTTGTCTTTCTCACAAGTGCGCAGCGTAAATTTAGATGAATATGTAGGACTTTCACCTGATCATGAGCAAAGCTATAAATATTTCATGGAAAACAATTTTTTCAAACATGTAAATATTAAGCCAGAAAACACATTTTTACCAAACGGTTTAGCAGAAGACATTAGTTTAGAATGCGAAAAATACAATGCAAAAATAAAAGAGCTTGGTGTTGACATGCAACTTTTAGGCATGGGACACAACGGACACGTAGGTTTTAACGAGCCCGGTGTTGCGTTTGAGCTTGGAACACATGAAGTTGTTCTTGCCCCTAGCACAATTGAGGCAAATGCACGCTTTTTTGATGGCGATTTAACAAAAGTGCCAAAAAGTGCGCTTACAATGGGCATTAAAAACATAATGCATGCAAAGAAAATCCTTTTAACTATCAGCGGCGAAGATAAATCTGACATTGTTTTAAAGGCGTTCCGTGGGCCTGTTATGCCGGAACTTCCGGCATCAATTCTACAATTACACCCTGATGTAACTTTAGTTGGCGATGAAGCAGCACTTCATAAATTAGTAGAGGCCGGTGAAAAAGTATGCGTTTAACAAATGCACATATTTTTGATGTAAACAAAGGTTTTATTGATAAAGATTTATATATTGATGGCGAGATTATTTCAAGCGAAAACAATGATAAACCGATTGATTTAAGCAATTGTTACATTATACCCGGGCTTACCGATTTGCACAGCCATGGTTGCAGTTCGGCAGATTTTTCCGACGGTGATATAGATGGACTTAAAAAAATGTGTGAATATCAGCTTTCTCGCGGTATCACACAATATTGCCCAACAGGAATGACACTTGATGTTGATGCTTTAAAGCAGATTTGCCGTATGGCAGCACAGTATAAAAAAAGCAATACAAAAGGAGCAAACCTTGTTGGAATACAACTTGAAGGCCCGTTTTTTTGCGAAGCTAAAAAAGGCGCACAAAACGCAAAATGGCTTCGTGCACCTGATAAACAATTGTTTGAAGAACTTCAAGAAGAAGCAGAAGGCCTTGTGAAAATAATTGCACTTGCGCCCGAGCTTGAAGGTGCGATGGATTTTATAAAAACATATAGCAATGATGTTGTAATATCGCTTGGACACACAACAGCTAATTACGACACTGCATTAAAAGCACTTAATAATGGTGCTAAACAAATTACACATTTGCTTAATGCTATGAACCCTTTCTCACACAGAGAGCCTGGCCCTATGGGTGCTGCTGCTGACAGCGATTGCCAAGTAGAGCTAATTTGCGATGGCGTGCACATTCACCCTGCAATGGTTCGCAGTGTATTTAAAATATTTGGTGCAAGCAGGGTTACACTTATAAGTGATTCAATGCGTGCGGCAGGTATGCCTGATGGCGACTACACTTTAGGTGGACAAAAAGTTATTGTAAAAGGCAATTTAGCTACCCTTGAAGACGGCACTATTGCAGGTTCTGTAACCGATTTAATGAAATGCATGGTTACAGCTGTTAGTTTTGGTATACCGCTTTACGATGCTGTTATTTCAGCGGCGGTAAACCCTGCTAAAACTTTAGGAATATATGATGAAGTTGGCAGTTTATGCGAGGGCAAACTTGCGAATATTGCCATTTTAAATGCGGACTATTCTCTAAAAGCTGTTATTATGCGTGGCGAAGTTGTTGTTGGAGAATTATAATATTTTAAAATATTTATCATAAAGGGCAGTGACTTTTGTCACTGCCCTTTATAAAAGTTTTACTAAATTTTTTCAAAAAATTTCAGGTTCTTAGGGCAGAGCCCTAAG
>CAYJGV010000046.1:0-17992 GCA_964369715.1 uncultured Bacteroides sp.
TTGCTGTCACGCAACAGGCATTAGAGAGAATAAGAAACTTATCCTCTCGAGCGCTTAGTTAAGCGGTTTACAACTCGGTAGTGGACGAATCGCCGTCATGCAGTGACCCCTCTTGAATTCCTTTTGAGGAAAGTACATTTGTTATTGTTTTAAAAAATATCTTAACATCTAATAAAAAGCTGATATTTTCGGCATAATATCCATCGTGCTTTGCTTTTACATCAATGGGCAATTCATCTCTGCCGTTAATTTGTGCATATCCTGTAAGCCCCGGCACAAGCTCGTTTACATTATATTTATCACGCTCTTGTATTAAATCATACTGATTATACAAAGCCGGCCTTGGGCCTACAATACTCATTTGTCCTACTAAAATATTAAAAATTTGCGGCAACTCATCAAGGCTTGTCTTACGTAAAAATTTACCCACTTTTGTAATTCTTGATTCAGGGTTAGTTAAAAGATGCGTGGGAACATCTTTTGGGGTATCGGCATACATTGTGCGAAACTTTAATATATTAAAATGTGCCTTGTTTTTACCCACACGCTTTTGTTTAAAAAGTATAGGCCCTTTAGAATTGCACTTTATGCATATCGCAATAATTATATAAACACCTAAAAGCAAAATTGCGCCTATCAACGACAATGTAAAATCAAGTATGCGCTTTACTGTGTTTTTATACATTTACTTCTCCTGACAATTGTATTTTAGTAAAATAAATAAACAATGATAGTATGTTTTTCTTTTAAACTAAAATTACAAGGCAAATTTATGCCTCGTAATTTGTATCATAATTTTTAGGTATATTTGGGTTAAAAGTAGGCACTAAATCTATCAGCGCTTGCAATAAATTGGCGCTGTTATTTGAATATGCTATATCTTTAAGAGTTTTTAAATGATCGAAAAACGTGTTTTTGTTTAGCTCTAGCGGTGTACCTATAAATATTTTATTACTATCGGTTTGTTGAAGCCCCTCTTCGTCCATAAGAAGTTCTTCATATAATTTTTCACCGGGACGAAGCCCTGTGAATTTAATTTCAATGTCTTTATAAGGAATAAATCCCGAAAGTTTAATAAGGTTTTCTGCTAAATCTAAAATTCTTACAGGGTTACCCATGTCTAATACAAAAATATTTCCGCCATCACCCATAGAGCCGGCCTCTAACACAAGGTTTACCGCCTCGGGTATTGTCATGAAAAAGCGCACTATATCGGGGTGTGTTACTGTCAAAGGGCCACCTGCTGAAATTTGCTCTTTAAAAAGCGGCAAAACCGACCCATTAGAGCCAAGCACATTTCCAAAACGCACAGCCGCAAATTTAGTTTTGCTTTTTTGTGCCATCGCTTGCACTATCATTTCACAAATACGCTTAGTTGCGCCCATTACATTTGTTGGGTTAACCGCTTTATCAGTTGAAATCAGCACAAAACGCTCCACATTATATTTATCAGCAGAACTTGCGACATTATATGTTCCAAATACATTGTTTTTTACGGCTTCTTCAGGTGCGTCTTCCATTAAAGGCACATGCTTGTGTGCAGCAGCATGAAAAACAACTTCAGGACGAAACAATGCAAATAATTTATCAATTTTTTTGCTGTCTCGTACAGAAGCGATACAAACGTGTAAATCTAAACTATCACCGTATTTTCGCTCTAATTCCTGTTGAATATTATATGCACTGTTTTCGTAAATATCAATTAACACAAGCTGTTTAGGGCCATATTGTGCAATTTGCCTGCAAAGTTCGGAACCGATTGAACCGCCACCGCCTGTAACCATAACAACTTTACCTGTTACAAGTTTATGCGTTGTGCTTGTAAGTTCAACTTCGCTTCTACCTAAAACGTCTTCAACTTTAACGTCCCTAACACGAGATAAAAAATCTTTTCCGTCGGCGATAAGTTTTACGATATCGGGCAGTATTCTAACATTACATTTTGTCTGATTGCATACACCCAAAATGCGCCTTTTGTCGGTTTCGGTAATTGATGGTATCGCCAAAAGCAATGTGTCAATTTCACACCGGTCAACAAGTTCGGGGATATCAGCACTTGTACCCATTATTTCAATGCCCATTATGCGTCTTCCCACTTTTTCCGGCGCATCATCAACACAGCATATAATGTTCATTTCAGGAGAAGGCGCTTTAAATTGTTCGTGTAAAAGTGTGCTTGTGGCATCGCCTGCACCTATAACAAGCACACGACGGCGTTTTTTAGGGTTTTTTGCAAGCCTTGTGTTGCGGTACATTCGATAGGTTAAACGTGTGTATAAAGTTAATGTCGAGGCAAAAAGTGCGCTTAATAAATAAACCGAATAAGGCACCCTGCGCTCGGCGCTGAACATAAGCATTGTGATGACGAAAAATATACTTACAGAAATAAATGATGCTAAACATAGGCGGAAGAACTCAACTATTTCAGCATAGCGCCAAAGGCTGTCGTACATGCCCATAAGGCCGTAAACAATTTCATAGCAACACACAAAAAAGAAACAACTCGCCACCAAAAGGCTGTTGTGTTCTGTATATGATGTTCTGCCTTGAATTAATATCCAAGGGGCTAAATATGCTAAAGTTACAATAATTACATCAGCAATAATTAAAATTTGTTTTCTGTATTTTTGCATTAAGCTTGTTATATTTTGTCGCAAAAAGTCCCACCTTCTTCGTCTCTAAATAATATATATTTAAATTCAATCGGATTTTATCATTTGTTATAGTGTTTATTTTACAGTATTTCGAGCTTTTTCGCAAGAGAAATTGTAATACATGTAAAATGAGTTTGTTTTTATTTTGATTTTCATCACTATACTATTTTAACATATATATAAGGTAAACGCAAATTAGAAAAAATTGATGTTCACATTCAATATTATCCAAAACATCAAGCATTATTAAAGCAATTCTTAAATATAGTATTGTTAATATTAGGCTGATGTAAACAAAACAGGTTGAAACAAATTTATCGTTGTTTCAACCTGTTTTATAATAAGATTTATTATTGTGTTTTAGTGCTTTCTGAAATAGCACTTACACCGGCGACAAGGCCTGAAAGGTTTTGCAATTCGCTTGGTATAATAATTTTTGTCGCTTTGCCATCTGCAACTTTTTCAAGCGCTTCAAGGCTTTTGATTGTTAATACTTGATTTGTGGGTGCAGCATCGTTTAACATACGAATTGAATCTGCAAGCGCTTGTTGAACTGTTAAAATAGCTTGTGCTTCACCTTGAGCCTCACGAATGCGTTGCTCACGTACAGCGTCTGCGCGTAAAATAGCGCTTTCTTTTTCGCCTTCAGCAACCAAAATTGCACTGCGTTTTTCGCCCTCTGCACGTAGAATGCTTTCACGGCGTTCGCGTTCAGCTTTCATTTGTTTTTCCATTGCATCTTGTATTTCAGCAGGTGGAATAATGTTTTTAACCTCAACCCTGTTTACTTTAATGCCCCATTTATCTGTAGCTTCGTCTAAAGTAGCAGTTATTTTTGTGTTTATTGTGTCACGGCTTGTAAGTGTGTCTTCTAAATCCATGCCACCGATGATATTACGCAAGTTTGTTGCTGTTAAGTTTTCAATAGCAACAAGTGGGCGCTCGATATTATAAGTAAATAAATTTGCATCTACAATTTGGAAAAACACAACATTGTCAATTTGCATTGTTACGTTATCGCTTGTGATAACAGGTTGTGGCCTAAAATCGACAACTTGCTCTTTTAGCGAAACTCTTTTGCGAATGCGTTGTACAAACGGCAGTTTAAAATGCACGCCTGCGCTCCATGTTGTGTGATAAACACCCCATTGCTCTATAACATATTCATCGGATTGCGATACAATTTTTACACAAGAAACCAAAATTATACATACTATAACAAATAAAAACACGCCTAACATTAAACCGAAATCTAACATATTTAACCCCCAAAAATTTATATTTATTTTACACAATTATTTATTGCGCTTTTGCTGTTTCTTCGTTTTTTACAGGTTTAACAAAAACAGTTGCACTCTCTATTTTTTGCACTATGCAAAGCTCTCCAACTTCTAATGAAGTAGTAGATTTTGCTATCCAATCGACACCGTCAACTTTAACACGACCTGGCACTTGTGGGCTTATTGCAACGACAACTTGCCCCATTTGACCAATGTTTCTTTGTGCATTAGTGGGTGAAGCTTTTTTTGCCCTGTATTTTTTTGCAAGTGGTAATGTTGCGAGCAAAATAACTATACTTACCGTAAAAAACACCACAATTTGAGCTGTTATGCTGTTTGTAAAAATTGATGTTACAAATGCGGCAAGGCCGCCAATTGCAAACCAAACCGAGATAAGCCCCGCACTAATTGCTTCTAAAATTAAAAACGCAACTACAAGCAAAAGCCAAATAAAAGATGAACTCATATTAATTACCTCTCTTTCTATAAAATGAAAACGCTAAAAAAATTAAAATTTATTCTTCTGCCAAAGTTTCCTCTTCGCTGCCCTCGCCGCTGACAGAACTTATATTATAATTGCCGCTTACGTAAAATGCCCACCAGTCGCTGTAAGTTATGGCAATTCTGTACTCGCCACCGGGGTTAAGCCCTGTGAAAGTGTAAGTTTGGTTTGTTCCATCGGCATCAAAATGCGCCGTATCTATGTAGATAGCCGCATTAGTGCCTTTTTCCCAAAGTGTAATTTTAACATCACGGTAACCGTCATCGGCGTCAGCGTCTTCTCCGTTGCCGTCAGTTAAATAAAAATTGCCGTTTATTGTAAGCGATGAACCGTTGATGAATAAATATGAATCTGAACGATATTGTGACATATAAATTGTGGCAGCGTAAATATCTGTTTCAGGCAGAATTACGCCTGCAATTCTGTTTGCTGTTGTCGGATATTCAAAATCCTCCGGGAATGCCACTGCACTTCCGCCAGCCATGGAATATTTTTTGTTGTCAATAACTTCTTCGTCTTCCGATGCGTCTTCTATCTCAAGCAATGTTTCAATATCTGAACAAGCGCTAAAGCTGAAAAGCATAATGAAGCTCATGACTAAAAGCAGTAATTTTTTTAATTTGTTTTGCATTTTTTCCTCCGATAATTGCCGTAAATTTTTTGATGTTTAAATTTAAGAAAGCCCAAGTGTGTCCTTAATGGCTTGCTTTTCGTTTTCTTGAAGTGGTGTTGTGCCATCGAATAAATTTGCATAGCGGTAAAATGCATAGCCGTCAACACCTTGTGTTGTGCTTAAAAAATTTATCATGTCAGATAAATTTTGTCCGCTTTGCCATTCGCTTTGGTCGTTTGTGCCACCGTCACCGACGTCTATGCGGTAAGCGCCCATACCTATTGCAAGGGCGACGTCATCGTGTTTTGGATAAGATGCCCATTCATTTGTGCAATTGCCAAAGGCATATTGCTGCGAGCCGTTTGAAAGTGTGAACCCAAAGCCCCAGTAAACCTGTGGCATGATGTAATCGGCATATCCCGGTGTGGACAGCCAAAGTTTAACATCGCTGTATTGACCGTTATAATTATTATCATTATTGCCCTGTGGGCTTATGCCAAAAACGCAATTTGGGTCTGCTTGTTTAATTGCGCTGTAAACATTGCTTATCAATGTGTTTACATTTTCTCTTCGCCATGCGGCTAAATCTAAATCGCCTGTGTAAAGCGCATAGGTTTCTTCATCAAAAGAGGGGTCTGTCGTCGGGTAAAAATAATCATCAAAATGTATACCGTCGACATCATAATTATTTACAATTTCAAGCACACCATCAATTATCATTTGCTGTGCCTCGGGGATAGCAGGGTCGAAATACATGCCACCGTTAACTTCTCGCACCCATGTTGGGTTTGATATGGCAGGGCTGTTTTGTGCAACACCGCCTGCAGGCATTGTTTCGCTAAGCGCTATGCGGTAAGGGTTTATCCACGCTTCAAAAAATAAATTTCTTGCATGTGCCTCTTCAATTAAAATTGCCAATGGGTCAAAACCCGGGTCGCCGCCTTGTGTGCCTGTTAGCAAATGGCTATATGGGTAAATTGTGCTGGGATAAAGCGCATCTGAAAAAGGCCTAACTTGAAAAATTATTGTGTTTACCCCAATGCTTGCGCAATTGTCAAATACAGTGGCAGCGCTCGCCCTAAAGGCGTCTGCGCTACTTGTGTCAAAGGCGGTAAAATCAAGATAGCTTATCCACATTGCCCTATATGGCAAGTTTTGATTAATTTCATCTGCGCTTAAATTTTCCTGTGCGTCGCCTTGCTCGCTTGAACTATCCGCATCTTGTGAAACATCTGTGCTGTTTGAGTTTTCAGGTATGCCCACAAATTCGTTTTGCGTTGGAACAGCTTGCTCTGTGCAAGCTGTCAACATAATTGCAGATAATATCACGCATATTAAAATTTTAATGTTTTGCTTAAATAACAATCCAAACCTATATTTTCTCATATATCACCTATATTTTTTTGTTGGTCTTTTTAGGCTGTAAATTTCTTAAAATCATTGCGAAAACTGCTTGAATTACACCAATTATCATTGCAAGAACAATTATCATGGTATCAGGCAAGGCAATAAATGTAAACAAAAGTTGCAACGCACCGGCAAGAATTACCAAATTTGCCATTGTATTAATATTGTTTTGCATGGCATCTATGCTTTTTTCTTTGTGCAAAAGTGCAAACAAAGGCCAAGCGATTGCACCCAAAATTGCGGATATAGCCCCTGATAAATTTTGAGGAGAGCCACCAAACATGGCGATTATTACAAATATTGCACTGAGCAAACTTAATAGCTTATAAGATGTTTTTGTAAAGCCGGGCGCTATAAAAAACATCATAGCAGCGGCAAAAACACTTGAAATTGTAAACAGTGCGCCTATGTAATCGCTCGCTAATAATATAGCCGAGCCGATGATTGTAAAAAGCCCTGAGATTAAACCCAAGCTGTATAAAGTGCGTTTTCTAAAAAGAAGCATAAAGTGAGAACTCCCATAAATTACATTGGTATTTATTATATCACATTATAATGCGAATTAACAAGTAAAAGCGATAAAATTAATTGTTTTGTAATGAATTTACCACAATTATACTATTGTGAAATTGAAACAAAATTAGCAAAAATTATGTTTAAAATGTAAAAAAATGAATATTGTGTAAAATTATGCAATGTAAATATTGACTTTTAGGTATTTTAAGCAATATAATATTTAGTATGTATTAATAAAACAAAATGTAAAAGGGGAAAGTAAAATGAAATTTGAAAGCGCATATTTGCAAAAAGTGTACGAGACAGTACAAAAAAGAAACGCAGGTGAAAGCGAATTTTTACAAGCGGTTGAAGAGGTTTTAATGTCTTTTGAGCCTGCTTTAAAATTAAACCCAGAGCTTGAAAAAACAGGCGTTATCGATAGAATTGTAGAGCCTGAGAGAATGGTGCAATTTAGAGTTTCTTGGCTTGATGACAACAATAATGTTCAAGTTAACCGTGGATTTAGGGTGCAGTTTAACTCGGCTATCGGCCCATACAAAGGCGGTTTACGTTTCCACCCAACAGTTACAGCAAGTGTTATTAAATTCTTAGGTTTTGAGCAAATTTTCAAAAACACTTTGACAGGCCTTCCTATGGGCGGCGGCAAAGGCGGTTCAGACTTTGATCCTAAAGGCAAAAGTGATTTCGAAATCATGCGTTTTTGCCAAAGCTTTATGACAGAGCTTGCAAAACACATTGGCCCAAACACAGACGTACCTGCAGGTGATATTGGTGTTGGCGCACGTGAAATTGGCTTTTTATATGGGCAATATAAACGTTTGCAAAATGAATTTACAGGCGTTTTAACAGGCAAAGGCTTGACATACGGTGGCTCTTTAGCAAGAAAAGAAGCAACAGGCTATGGCACTTGCTATTTTACACAAGAGATGCTAACTAACCTTAAAGATGATAGCTTTAACGGCAAAACTGTTGTTATTTCAGGCAGCGGTAATGTTGCGATTTATGCAACAGAAAAAGCATATCAACTTGGTGCAAAAGTTGTTGCGCTTTCCGATTCTCAAGGCTATATTTACGATGCAAACGGCATCAATTTAGATGTTGTGAAACAAATAAAAGAAGTTGAAGGCAAACGCATAAGCGAATATGCAAACAGAGTTGCAGGCAGTGTTTACACCGAAGGTTGCCGCAATATTTGGAGCGTAAAATGCGATATCGCTCTTCCTTGCGCAACACAAAACGAACTTAACGGCGAAGAGGCAAAAACACTTATCGCAAACGGCTGTATTGCAGTTGCAGAGGGCGCAAATATGCCTTGCACACCTGAAGCAGTTGAAGCATTCCAAAGTGCCGGCGTGTTGTTTGGGCCTGCAAAAGCAGCAAATGCAGGCGGCGTTGCTGTTAGCGGTTTAGAGATGAGCCAAAACTCAATGAGAACTTCATGGACATTTGAAGAAGTTGACGGCAAATTAAAAGGCATTATGGCTAATATTTTTGCAAGTGCAAATGCAGCATCAAAAAAATATGGCGATGCAGGCAATTTAGTTTTAGGCGCAAACTTAGCTGCGTTTGAAAAAATCAGCGAAGCTATGATAGCACAAGGCGTTGCATATTAATTTAAACGGCACAATAAACGTGCGCACGAGGGATTGAATGCAAGAGATGACTTTAATTGCATTATAATTTATGCTTAAATTGTTGTTTGCATTTACACTTTGTATCGCTCTAATAATTGATGTCATTTAAGTACAATAGAAAAAGTAAATAAATAACAAAAACTGTGGCGAATTTATTCGTCACAGTTTTTTTGCGTGAAAATACAAAACCTTGTGTCAAAACTTGCAAATTCACATATGATAAATTGAGCACCGAAATAAATGTGGGTTTAAGGGGGCAATTAAATGCAAGACACAAGTAATACAGCTTACACAAGCCTTGTAATTATTATGGTTTTACTTTTAATTTCCTCCACGATTTCTATGTTTATTGCGCCGAATGAAGCATCAAGCGTCGAACAATTGGATATTATTATCCGCACGGCGCTAAGCTCTGTTTTTGGGTTTCTAATTAGCGCCACAATTAAAAAAGACCAACAAACAACATTAAACGAAACCGGCAATTATAATGAAGAAAAGCAAAATAAGTTGCAAATTCCAAACGAAGCTTTTGATGAAAATGCAAATGAAATTCACAACAAAAAAGATGAAATGAAAATGCAAACTTTTGAAAAAGCAAATAATGATGCCTTTAAAAAAGAGATAAAGAGCATTGTAAAAAGCCGCAACAGGCTTAAAAATTTAAAACGGCTTAATATGCAAATCATTATAATTGCTTCAATTAGTTTTTACTGTTTGTTCTTTTTGGTTTTGGCAAGAAACGCAACGCATTTGTTTGCGGTAAATTCTTCAACCGTGGCTACAATTTCCCAGTTCAGAGATTTTATTTCAAGCGGCATAGGTGCACTTATCGGTCTTTCGCAAAAAAACAAAACTAATTAACAGGGAGGAAATTTTCTTATGGCAACAATTTACGAGCCGGAATTCAATTTGACGTATAGCCCTAATTTCGCACTTGAGGGCATTGAAGAAGCGAATATTGATTTAAATCTTGATGTTCTTGAAAACGACAGTTCCAGTGTTTACGGTGTTGTAACCATTGATGGCGAGCCTGTTCCAAATGCGACAGTTAAACTGTTTGATAGAGACGGCAACCCATTTAAACACACTTTGACAGATTCAGAGGGCGAATATACTCTTGATGGCGTGCCCTCGGGAACTTATACAATTAGTGCTGTTAAAAGCGGCTGTGTGTTGTCTCCCGGCAAAGGCATAACCTTAATGCCAAAAGATACAACACAAGTTAATTTAACGCTAGAGCGTGAAAACACATTGGATTTCGGCGCAATTGCAGGCATATTGATGGTTGCAGAGCCCGACGGAACAAAAACACCACTTGGCAATGCTAAAATTACATTGAAAAACGCTGATAGCGTAACTGTTGAATCAACTTATACCATCGATGACGGCGAGTTTGCGTTCTATGATTTAGCTGATGGTTTTTACACATTAATTTCATCATCGGATGGCTATTTGCCCGAAACAATGAGCGTGAAAATTGCAAACGGTTCTATTATTAACGTAATAATGAACGTTGGCAGAGACACACGCACATATAACGGCACAGTCAGCGGTATTATCAGAGATTCATCAGGAAGCCCGCTTTCAGGTTGCTTTGTTGGGCTATATAAAATATTTATCGATGACAACAACACACGCAGGGAAACTCTTGTTGCCTTTACTAAAACAAACAATTCAGGCAAATACATGTTCGGAGAAGTTGTTGGGGGAAGCTACCTTGTTAAAGCGAAAAAAACTTCTGATTTAGCAAAAATAGACGTTATAGACGTAATGAAAACCACAGAACAGATAGAAGAAGCATAATTCACACATACAAAAGGAGCACTATTATGGGAATGCCTGTCATTTACAACAGCAAAGTTAAACGTTGTGACGCAGTTACAGATATAATAATGTCTGTTGCTTTAGAGCAAGCAGCACTTGCACATATTTTAAACGCAGAGGGCGAAAAATTGCAAAAAATCATCAAAATGCAAAACGACGCCGAAACCATTTTAAAAACAAACAAATCTGTTATTGATATGGTTGAAGCTGTTACTAAATTAGAAACAGTTTTGCAAGGAAAACTATCTTTGTTTGAAGATTGCCTGTGCAAAGATTGCGATGGGATTATTAAAGAAGAAGTCCCTATAATTATCAAAGAAGAAGTTATCAAAGAAGAAGTAAAAGAAATTGCACAAGAAGCTTAAATAAAAGCCGCCCACATATAGCATGGTTTATGTGTGGGCGCAATTTAAATAAAAGCAATCATAAACCGCAATTCGGTTTTTTGCAAAGCATGGCGCAACAAGGAAAGCGCAGATGAAATTTGTCTTTTTAGCATATGGTTTTGCTTTTAACAAAATACACTGTATAAAACCAAAACCGCACTTGTTTTTGCAAAGCGGTTTTGGACATCTTTAATTTATAAGGGAGGTAAAAATGCCTTATAACGAAAACGATTATATTAATTTGCAAATAGGTGGAAAAAACCTTAATATTTACGGCAATGCGAACGCAACAGATAATGCCAATGTAAATTTATGGGACAAAACTTCATCTAACGATCAAATTTTCAAAATAAAATTTAGCAAAGATAAAAACAAAAATATAAAAGGTGCTTATCTTTTAAGCTCAATCAACGAAAGATACGGCCTTAATATTTTCACAAAAAATAATAATTGCGACATTTACCCAATTAAAAATAATTTAAATGACAGCTTGCTTGATTTTAAAACCATCGATAGAGAAAAAAACATCTATAAGGTAAAACTTGTCCATCACGAACTATATTTAACAGCGCAAAACACAGAGAAAAACAGCAATGTAAGCTGGAGTGAATACGATGAGACAAGCGATTTGCAAACATGGAAATTTGTGCCGGCAAAACCTAAGGTGACAAATGCAAGTAAAGCAAATGCAAGCAGTGCAAACGCAAGCAATTCAAACGGATATGTTTGGCCAACTGTTTCAAAACGCATCACACAATATTTCACAAGTGTGCACAGAGGCGTTGACGTAGGCGGTGTAAATGCAGGCATAAGCGGTGATGATTTATACGCTTTTTGTGATGGGACAGTTGTGAGGGTGTTTAATTGGACACAAGCAAATGGAACTTCGGGTAATGCATCCATGGGCAACGCCATATTTATTCACAGCCTTAACCCTAAGCCTGAACTTGGCGGAAAATATTTGCGGACAATTTACATGCATTTACAACAGCCTACACCTTTAAGAGTAGGCGATAAAGTAAAAGCCGGCGATTTTATTGGAAAAATGGGCAACACGGGGTATTCTTTTGGCACACATTTACATTTTGGTATGCAAGTGCACAACAGCAAATTTAACCCTGTGGGTGGTTCAACTTTTTATATACATGATTATTTTGTGAATCCATTATCGTATTTTTAAATTTAAAATTAAGCAATTATGCTTGTGAAAAAAATTATGCAAATTTAGATTAAAAAAATTAACGCCAAGCCTATAATTGGCTTGGCGTTTTACTTTATATACATATAGAGAGGTGAGACGATGAACATAAAATTTATATGGCATATTGTGTTTGTTGTGATTGCATTGGTGGTGTTATTTGTCTTTATAACGAAGTATAAAACACGCAAAAAGATGATTTTAAAGGCATATAACACAGACCCTTTAACAGGTCTTGTTTCGTCCTCTACTTTTTTTAGAAAAGTTGCACCAACAACACTTTTAAATGCAAAACCAATGGAATTTGAAATTATTTCATTTGATATAGACTATTTTAAAACGCTTAATTCATATTATAGCCTTGAAAAAGCAAATGAAATATTAGTGGCAGTTGCAAATGCTATAAAAGAGGCATTTGCGGGCACAAGCGCAACATACACAAGAAAAACCGCAGATCAATTTGTAATTTTGAATAAAATTTCTGATGGTGTTACGGCAAAATATTTATATGTTTCGCATATTATACCGGCAATTCAAAAAATAATAGGGAAAAAATACAATTGGAGTTTTTCGTTTGGGATTTTCCGCATAATAAACACAAAAGAGCAAATTATAGAAATGGTAAGCTATGCCGATTTAGCGAGGGCTAAGGCAAAAAAACGCCATGGGACATCGTTTGTTTTGTTTGACGATGCCATGAAAAAAACATATGACAGCAAAACAAATATAACATTCAGAATGGAAAAAGCACTTGCAGACAAGGAATTTTATGTTGTATATCAACCCAAAATTAACTTTAGGACATTAAAAATTGCAGGAGCAGAAGCATTTGTAAGATGGAAACAAAAATTTGGTGAAAATATTTACCCCGATGAATTTATAAAAGTTTTTGAAGATAACGGCTTTATTTTTGAGCTTGACATGTATGTTTTACAACAAGTTTGTAAATGTATAAAATTATATTGCAGAAAAATGAATTTGCCGACAATATCGGTAAATCTTTCCGCAATAAGTGTTTTTGATGAAAATATTATTACAAAAATAAATGCGATAACAGAAGAATATGGAATTTATACGCACGAAATTGAATTTGAAATAACAGAAAGTGCCATAATAACAAATGAGAAAGATTTTTTAAAGAGAATAAGGCAAATAAAAAAGCTTGGCTTTGCAATTTCCGTCGATGATTTTGGCGCAGGGATATCTTCTTTAAACAGGCTTAGCCTTATAGACGCTGATGTGATAAAACTGGATAAAGCGTTCTTTAATATTAAAGACAGGGGCGAAAAAAGCCAGGTGGTGGTTGAATGTGTAATTAAAATGGCAAAAAAACTTGGGATGAAAATAGTAGCAGAAGGCGTTGAAAATGCATGTCAAGCGCAATGGCTTAAAAAGCAAAACTGTGATTATGCACAGGGTTATTTTTTTGAAAAACCACTTGAAGAAAATGATTTCATATGTCTTTTAAAGCAAAATAAAACATATGAATTAAAATAAACTGTTGATGGTGCAGGGTGAATTTTTACGTAATAACGTGATTTTATATGACAATAAATCAAATGTACGCATATAGTTTTAAAAACTATATAAAATAATTTTAAAAAACTATTGATATATTTAATCAAATAAGTTATACTAATATCATGAAAGCGACAATTTAGAAACTATACCATCATATATAGCTTTTGTAAATTGCAAGAGCCATAATTATAAAAATAAAAATGTGATTGTATGTAATAAGAAATATTTATAAAACTTTTACATCTTAAACTAATTTAATTTTTAAAATGATAATAAAATAAAGATAAGCTAAATATTAAGCTAGAGGAGTAGAAAATGGAAAATACAATGAAAGCGAGCAAAATTGAAATGATTAATGCAAGAATAAAAGCACACAAAGGGGATAACCCAGCCTTGTTTTACACTAAGGGAGAGGAAATTTGCCATGGTGTGACACACGGTATCGGAAGCGTTGCGTCAATTCTAGGCACAATTTATTTAATTGCTTTAAGCGTTGCAAACAATAGCATACCGGCTTTAATAATAAGCATAATTTACGGCGCATCGCTAATTATGCTTTATACTATGAGCACATTATACCATTCCATAACAAACGAAAAGGCGAAAAAAACATTAAGGGTGTTCGACCATTCTTCGATATTTTTCCTTATTGCCGGATCGTACACACCGCTTGCACTTGTGCCGCTGTGGGGTTCATGGGTTGGCTGGGCAGTGTGCGGCAGCGTTTGGGCGCTTGCAATTTTAGGCATAGTTTTAAACATTGTAAACATTCAAAAATTTAAAAAATTATCAATGTTTTTATATGTGGCAATGGGATGGGCAGCACTTTTTGCAATTGGTGATATCTTAGAAGCATTGCCCACACCTGCGTTTTATTTGCTTGTTTTGGGCGGTGTAACTTACACCGTAGGCATAGTTTTTTACTCGATGAAAAAAGTGCGCTATATGCACGGAGTATGGCATTTGTTTGTAATTGGCGGCAGTGTTTTGCATTATATTTGTGTAGCACTTTATGTTTTGCCAATGCTTTTTTAATTAAATAATGCTAAAATGATTAGCTCTATCAAGTGGGGTAGACAGCACAATTTGTGTGCTTGTCTGCCCCACTTGTTGGAATGTGTTAATTAGCTTTTCAAGCTCGTCCACATTGGCGCAATCTACCCTTAAAAGATAGCTGTAGCTTCCTGTAACATGGTGGCAACGGCGCACACTTTCGAATTTGTTAATTACATCAAAGAAGAGTTCTCTATCTTGTTGCTGCAAGGAAATGCTAATAAGTGCATGTATGTGTGATTTTGACACATCTTCGCCCAAAATAATGGTATATTTTGCGATTGTGCCGTTTGTCTCCATGCGCTTAATTCGCTCGCTTACAGCAGGGCTTGTAAGGCAAACTTCCTTAGCTATTTTTTTAATCGACATTCTTGCGTCGAGTGCTAATAAATCTAAAATTTTTTTGTCTATATTGTCCATAATGTCCTCCGTCATATTAAGCGTTTTACACAATTGCACAAAAATTTGATGGAAATTGATAAAAAAACGTTATAAATAAAGTGTACAAGCTAAACGTTTCAACAAAACCTTATTATATTAATCAAATATATTGTTTTACTTAATTATACTATATATAAATACGAAAGTAAATTAATAATATTAAACAAAATAATGATATTTGATTTGACAAATAAATCATTGATGCTATAATTAAAACATAATCATTTTACATACAAGTTTTGTTTTATACTTTCCACCCCTCTGTAAAAGGCTCCCATATTTATGGGAGCCTTTTACTCGTTGTTTTATAATTATAATGTGATGTTCGGCCTATCTTGGTCGCCGTCCGCCTTAAACATTGTAAAGTTTTCTGCATCGCTTGTAAAAAAATAATACTCGGTGTTTTCATATAAAGGCGGGCTTAGATAATTCGGTATAATAATTTCGCTGTTTTCTTCTCTTTCGTTAAAGCCAATTTGAGAAAAAGCCTCTTTTGAAATGCCGTAACAATAACAATCGGCATATTCGGCGTTTTTGTTGCGCATTAGCGCATCAATTGCGCCGCCGCACTCAATAAAAATTTCCTCGCTGCCGATATAATCTAAAATTCTAAGCACATTTGTGCCGTTTACATCAATGGTTCGCATTGCAAAAATTGCCGATGCAACGCCGTTTAAATAAACGCCATAAACTTCGTATTTTTGCATAGGATAGTTAAAATATCTTCTGTTAATATACCACAAATCTTTTTTTGGTGTATGGAAGTTTTTTTCGTCAATAAAGGCAAATTCGCTTTGTAATGCGGCTTCGTTTTCAATTAGTTTTAATATTGCTGCATCGCTTTTAAATGGTGATATAACAGCGTTTTTTGCTATTGCAATTTTGTATTCATTTTTTTGACAAAGCCTGTAATAATGCGGCAACCGCTCCGCCGTATAGCCTAAAAAGGTGTAAAAAGGCATGGTGTTTTTGCGTATATTATTGCAGGCCATAATTTTTGCACCTGTAAGTTTTGGTAAAGCGTCCATAAGCTCGAGCCCGATTCCATTTTTGCCTTTTTTTGCGCACCATATAGAAACCCAAATATCTTTTTGGGCGGTGTTGCTTGTGTAAATATAACCTGCTATCGCCAATATTTCGTTGTTTTCACTTGCGGTTGCAAATTGAAGTTCATCACTGTTTAAAGCTTTGTAATAGAAATTAAAAAATTCATCGCAGTGGATTAAGGGGTGTTTTTCGCCCCAGTTTTCGTCCATGAATTTTACAATTTTTTCTTTATCAGTGCTTTTGCACAGTGCAAAATTTATGCTCATATTGCGGCACTCCCGCCTGTTATCGGAAGTGTAACGCCTGTGATAAAGCGCGCTTCTTCGCTAAGTAAAAATGCCATAGCCGGCACAACATCTGCGACAGTTGCATTGCGCTTCATTGGGTTTGCCTCGGCAGAAGCCTGTACAATTAAATCGCTGGTGTCGGTTAAAAATGCGGTTTCCATCATGCTGGGCATTACGCTGTTGACAGTTACGCCAAAGCTTGCGTAATCGGCGGCAAGGCTTTTTGCAAGCCCTTGCACAGCGCTTTTTGCCATTATGTATGCGGCTGTGTTTTTTGGCGGCATACCGAGCAAATATGAAGTTAACATAAACAAAACTCTGCCTGTTTTTGCCTTTGCCATAACAGGTAAAAATGCCTTGCAAATTTGCAAAGCGCTGTTTACTTGAACTTGCATGTCAAGCGCAAAGCGCTCTTCGTCAAATTTTTTGAACTTAGCATTAATAACTCTTAATGCAGGCAAGTGAATTATATGTGTGGGCACATTATATTTTTGCGATACATCGTCAATAAATGCTTTTGTTGAAGCGCTATCTGTCAAGTTGACATCATATGTTTTTACTGCATCGCCAAATTTTTCGCACACATTTGCAAGTTTGTGTAAATCGCCACTGCCCTGTGCAATAAAAATATCGCCATCTTTGTATAAATATTCAATAAGGGCAACACCAACATCGCTTGTGGCACCGGTTATAAGATATATGTTTTTCATAAATTCTCCTTTGTGAAAAAATGTTTGCGGTTAAAGTTTTTTAAACAGCTAACCCTGCTTTAATTATGCCTCTTGTAACTTTTTTGCCGTCTTGGTTAATTATAAAAGCTTTTATTGTGATGGTATTAAATGCCTCGTTTATCTCTGTGACTTCACCGCAGATTTTAAGCGTATCACCGATGAAAATTGGTTTTGCAAATTTGCATTCAACACTGTGCAACAAACAGTGCTCGCCTGGCAAATAAACCCCTGCAAGCGTAGAAAACAAAGAGCCGCCCAACATTCCGTAAACGACTCTGCCGCTAAAGCCACGGCTTTTGGCATAGTCGTCGCTCATATGTATGGGGCTGTTGTCTTGTGTCAATTTATAAAAAAGCTCCATTTTTTCTGATGTGATTTCGCTTTCAAACTCGGCTTTCAAACCGATGTGTATATCATTAAATGTATAATTATTCATAATGTACGTCCTTTTATGCCTATAAAATAAATTAACAGCATAGCTTAATTTTTGGCACAAGACAAAAATAGTTTACTATGCTGTTGTTTTAAAATTTGTGTATTTTTATGTGTGGATTATCCTTTTAAACGCTCTATCAAATCTAATAAATCGCCTACATTTTCAAGGCCGCGAACGTCTTCTAATTTAAATTTAAGCCCGAATTTTTTTTCCATTGCAGTAAGTAAGTTAATTTGTTCAAGGCTGTCCCAATCTTCAATGTCATCTGCGTTGGTTTCTCTTGTGATTATTAACTCATCATCATCGAAATTGTCTCTGAAAATATCTTGTACTTCATTTAAAACTTGTTGCATATCCATTTTGCTAGCTCCTTTTAATTGTTATTGTAAGGCATAGTGCCTGTGTTGTTATTTTGTGTTGTTTTGCATTTGTGAAAACATGATAATATTCTAAGCTTGG
>CAYJGV010000047.1:0-17779 GCA_964369715.1 uncultured Bacteroides sp.
TGCCCACAGACCACTATAATAACTTTGGCTTGCATTTTGGAACAACGGCGCCATAGTCCTAACAAAACCCATAACTTACATGTATAAAACCCATAATTAATGCATACTGAATAATTTGCTATTCAGTGCAAAAGTTATTTATTTACTAAAAAATACACTTGCAACAAAAGCACCACTTGCCGTATGCAAAGGGGTGCTTTTTGTTTTATATTATTTTGTCAACATTTTTCTATGTTTGTTTAATTGGTTTATGTGTGTATCTATTTTGTAAAACCCAGACACGTCGTCGCGGACTACATTTAGTTCGCGACGACTTTTTTTGTAAAATTATAAAAGTCATCGCTCACACCATTTCGTCGCTCCTCCTTTTCCGAAAAAAGGCACGCTCGGATTTTCTGTTCGGTTGTAAACGCCCTCCGGGCGAAAATCTGTCGCTACCACCTTTTTTCGGGTTAAACCCAAATTTCGGGTATCTATTTTGTAAAACCCACACAGCAGCGTGACGCTGCACCCAAAACACCCTCTAGTATCTGCTAGAGGGTGTTTTTTATTCTCTTTTTTATCCTATGATTATTATAAAACTGATTATTAAGCAAAAATTTTGACATATTATCTACATTTATTCTAATTAAATTTAAAAATATGAACAATAACACAAGTTTTTTTATTAAAAAATTGTTAAAATATTTTTAATAATTGATAAAGGAGTAATTGTATGTTGTTATTAAAAAGACCGCGTTATAAACTAGTTTTAGCATTTATGCTAATCGCAGTGCTCTTGGTGAACTGTTTTAGCTTTTCTGCTTTTGCACAGGAAACCAAAACAAATTTAGTTTTAAACAAAACTGTCAGCAGTTGGAACTTCACCGGAGATGCATCGTTAATTTATCCGGGGCTTTCACAAACTGTAAGTGAAGTTGAAAACGCCAGCCTTTCACGTTTAACTGACGGTGTAAAAATGCGAGACGAACCGCATAACACACTTGAGGATAACTGGGTGTCTTCCACTTGGGAAACAGCGGACGCCTCACGTTCTAAATGGATTAACCTTTATCGAAGCGTTGGACGCGAGGTAATAATCGACCTTGGCGAAATCGCAAATATAAATGATATGGTTTTACATGTGGCAGGTGGCAATTATGGTATAGAATTGCCTACAAGCACATCATTTTTATTATCTGAAGATGGAATTAATTACTACTTAATAGACGAAATAATCCCATCAGAAGCAACAGACGAAGTTGCGCTTATCAGCAATGTTGAGGGCGAGCACCTTAACCAATATACATTAAAAGTGGCAGGCGTGAATTATAATGCACGTTATATCAAACTTAAATTTGATGTTGCTGTTCATGTATTTATTGATGAATTTGAAGTTTTTGGCAATATGGGCGCATCTGAAACAGCAAACCCATTACCGGGAGACTCCGAGGAGCATATCCCCGATGTCAACGCATATCCCACATTTGAGCAAAGCGGCGGCGTAAGTGATATTTTCCTTGCATATATGGGCTTTGCGCCACAATCAAGCAGCAGTGAAGTGCTTATTACACATAAAACAATGGAAGAGTTTAAATCTGCCGTTGCATATGTTGATACAAACGGAGTTGCGAAAGATTGGCTTTTTGATGCAATTACAATAATTCCTCACAGTGTTGATATGACAGGTGGGCCATCTGACACAAGACAAGATTGGCAAGATTTATTAAACCATTGGTTTAATTACACTGTTGACGGCGCCCCTGTAAATTTATCACAACTTCAACCTGCAATAACACAGGCAAAACAAGAGTTAACACCGAATGCCGAAAACGGCTTAACACAGGAATTGATAGATAACCATAAAGTTAAATTGCAAATTTCAGTGCCGACAAGGCTTGATGAAATTACCAATTGGGGTTCTCTTGATGAAACAATTATTGTAAGCGTAGATGAAAGCGGCAATTATGTATTTACAAAAGGTGGCGCAAAAAGCGACATCTCTCTTGCAAATTCTTCCGAGGTTTCAGGCCTTGAGACACTTTCTAACAGAGCGAGTGTAATGTACTGGTATATGCGTGAATCATTAAATATGTGGAACGCTGTAAAAGCACAAAACCCTGATGTTGTTTTTGATGGCTTTTACCATTATGCTGAATCTGTTGTTTTAAGCGTGGACCCACTAGCGGACGAAACAGCAAAAATATTCAACGCTTTAGTGGATTATATCGCACTTGAAGACGGTGCGGCTAAATATTACAGCTATTGGATACCTTTTTATCAAGCTGAGGGCTTTAATAAATGGAAACAATTTGGCTTTGATTATGCCATCATGCAACCAAACTATGTGTTCCAATTCCAACAAAGCGGTCAACTTAATGCAGCGGCCGATTTAGCAAAACGCTATGGCCTTGGCATAGAGATGGAATACTCCTCTAATTTAATTGATAAATCGGTTGAATATTTAACCCAAAGCAGCCAAAATGCTTTAGCTTATGGACAAGCGCCACAAGCGTGGTATCTTGGAACATGGGACCCACATAATATGGCGGTAAATGATGCCGACCGCCGTGAATATTACGATTTGGCATATCTTGCAATTAATGATATGGAAGTTAAATCGGCACCAAAACCACTGAGTGGCGAAAATATACTTCAAAATGCAAGTATAACAATCGATATGCAAAACCCAAGCAGTGACGGCAATACAAAACTTGATATCGTCAACAATGCAGTTGGCATTTTAACCGATGGTCTATATGCGCAAAACTGGTCTAATATCGGTTCTGATGCAAACAGCGCTCTTCTTTCGTTCATACAAGGCGATACAGAAAACCTAGCCAATACTACATATACAATAACCGCAAAATTGGATAATGTTTATAAGGTTAGCGGAATATCGCTTGACACTTATCACATTCCAAGCTGGGGCATAAGTTCACCTGCTGCGGTTAAGTTTGAAACCTCTATGGACGGCGAAACATGGAGCGAATACTTAGTGGCTACGGATTATGCCGAGGCGACACCAACACAGCAAGCAGCTGCACAAAGACGCGATTTTATTGCAACAACAGAAACACAAGTAGAGGCTCAATATATACGTGCAAGTTTTGAACGTGCATCCGATAATAGCAAAGACCCTGTAGTGCCATACGCTTATGTTGCGTTTGATGAATTTATCGCCACAGGTGATGTTGCTATAAGCCCACTTAGCGGTGAAAATATACTTCAAAATGCAAATATAACAATCGATATGCAAAACCCAAGTGGTTTTGGCACTGCAAAATTAGCGGTTATAAACGAATTAACAGGCAAATTAACAGATGGTTTATATGCCGATACATGGAGCGTTAATGCTGCCGCTAATCCAATGTTGTCATTTGAACAAAAAGACACTGTCGGAAATGGAAATGACGGATATACAATAACTGCTGATTTAAACGGCACTTATGATGTAAGCGGAATGTCGCTTGATTTTTATCATCTTGCAAGTTGGGGCATAGGCGCACCAACAGGTGTTACTTTTGAAACATCTATGGACGGTGTAACATGGAGCGAATATGCAATAGCAACTTCATACAACAAAACACAACCTGCTTTACAAGAAGCTGCATCAAGGTATGATTTCATTGCACGTACACAGCCTGTAACAGCAAAATATGTGCGAGCAAGCTTTATTCGTGATATCAACCCTGCTAATGATGCTTCATACGGACATATTGGTTTTGATGAATTTGTAGTTACAGGTAGCAAAATCACTACACCACCTGAGGGAGAAAATATTTTAGCCGATGCTACATTCACCCTAGAAATGCAAAACCCATCAGAAAGTGGTATAACAAAACTTGCTTCATTGCAAGCGCTTTTGCCAAAATTGGCGGATGGCGTTTATGCAGATAATTGGCTGATTAACAGCGAGAGCAATCCGCTAATCGCACTTGCTTTAGGCGATACAGTGGATAGCGCAAACGATGTATATACATTAACAGCTAATTTAAACGGTACATATGAAATAACAGGTATGTCACTGGATTTCTACCATTTGGTAAGCTGGGGCATAAGCTCTGCGGATTCTGTTAAATTTGAAATATCAGAAGACGGCGAAAACTGGACACTTTATGCAGACGCAAGCGGTTACAGCGATGTGGCCTCTAACCAAGCAGGTGCTGTAAGAAGAGAAATTATAGCGCAAACAAGCTTGCAAGAGCCTGTAAGCGCAAGCTATATCAGGGCAGTTTACTCAAGGGGTATAGATCAATCTAAAGGCACACCTTACGGACATATTGCTATTGATGAATTTGTTGCTACAGGAACAAAAGTTGCAGTAACAGATATTTATGTAACAGATATCACCATGCAAAATAAAATTACTACTGTTGGCGAAAGCTTCGAGCTAATTGCGCAAGTTTCACCTGATAACGCAACAAATAAAACAGTGGTTTACACAGTTGAAGATGCAGGCACAACAGGCGCAACAATTGAAAACAACATCCTTAACACCAAAGCAAGCGGCACAGCATTAATTAAAGCGAGTGTTTTAAACGGTGCACAAGATGGCTCTGATTTTGAAGTTTTGTTTGAAATAGAGGTGCAAGCACCTACTAAGTATAAAATAACAGTGGTGAACGGCACAGCTAAAAATGGAAAAGATGAAGCCAATTACTTGAAGAAAATGACTATTACAGCAACTGTGCCAGAAGGATATGTATTTGTAGAATGGCAATCGGATGACGGCGTAGAATTTGAAGATGCAACAGCCGAAACAACAACTTTCTTAATGCCGGCAAATGATGTTACAGTAACAGCTGTGGTTGTTAAAGAAATTACATTTACTTTCATGTCTGAAAACGGCATAGTAAACGGTGATACAAAATACACAGTAAAATCTGCCGATGGCACAGCAGTTCCAAAATTCCCTGATATCACACCAAACTTAGGATATGACTTTAAAGGGTGGAGCGTAAACGGTGAAATTGTAAACACAAAAGCAAGCTATGAAAGCGATACAGTTTTTGTTGCAGTGTTTGAAGAAAGCAACGAGGGCTCGTACAGCAAAATAAGCGATTTCCGTGTTCCTAAATTCTCATTCATGACACCGAAATATAATATTGTTTTAGAACTTGGTGAAGAAATTACAGTGGGACATACCTCCACAGGCTTTTTAAGAAACACCACTTTGAAAAAGACAAGTGGCGATGGCAATTTAACTGTAAGCGACATGAATTACAAACATTCTTGGTTTAATGCAAAATACACATGGGATATTGCAGCGACAAACCTTGGCAAAACTTCATACGCTTCAAAAATTTCAAGCGGCTCATCACTTAATTATGAAATATACAATATCACTGTAATAAAAACACATACATTGACATTTGGTGATATTAATATTAATGTGGTGCAAACCGAAGATAACGGCGTAACATTTGCAATACCCGAGTTTGTAGGCGAGGGCGAATTTATGGCAAATGGCAATGTTTACAAAGCGGGCGATAAAGTTACAGTAACACAAGACATGGTTTTTACAGCAAAATAAAATTTTTAATTAAACACAAAGCTAAACCGATGTAATACGGGTCTAGGCACCCTGTCATTCCGAGCCGAGGCGAGGAATAAGTTTGCCTAAGTAAAAACAGCATAATAATCAACAAGAGCAGTGCTAAATTAAAGCATTGCTCTTGTTGATTAAGTTTATATTTAAACATGATTAATGTTTTTGCATATTAAAATTTTAGCAAATCATATATTGTAAAAATTAGTCATTTGTTTTTAAATATTTAATTCTTTTTAGTTTTAGGTATTGTGATTTTATAAGTTTTTGTGTTATTATTTATTTATCGAAATTAAAATTTTTTTGAGGTTTAAAATGGAAAATAATAAATATTACGAAATTAATATTGCCGGTA
The DNA here is from genome assembly GCA_964369715.1 of uncultured Bacteroides sp. Taxonomy (GTDB): domain Bacteria; phylum Bacillota; class Clostridia; order Oscillospirales; family Ruminococcaceae; genus Ruthenibacterium. The sequence continues at coordinate 5,886 of CAYJGV010000047.1, forward strand.
TTGATAAAAAATTGCCTATAATTGAAATACAAAAAGGTGTTAGTATAGCATCTTTTGTTATTTTGGGAGACAGCGAAATTCCTCATGTAGCGGCTAAAGAAATTGCAAAGATGTGCCCACAGGCAGATGTTATTATCACGGCAGAGGCGAAAGGTATTCCTTTTGCGCACGAGCTTGCAAGAGCGCTTAAAATGTCAAAATATATCGTGCTTAGAAAATCTATCAAAAGCTATATGGTAGATGCTGTAAGCGATACGGTAAATTCGATAACAACACAAAAAGAGCAAAGCCTGTTTTTGGATTCAGGAGATATTGAATTTATCAAAAACAAAAAAGTTTTACTTGTGGATGATGTAATATCCACAGGCGAATCGATAAATGCAATTGCACGTCTTGTTGAAAAGGCAGATGGAGAAATAGTGGGAAAAGTATGCATTTTAACAGAGGGCAATGAAGAAGACCATAAAGATGTTATATCTTTGGGCAATTTGCCGATATTTAAAGATTAATTTAAAAAGGAGTATATTATGGTTAAATTTTTAAGCGAGTGCACTTCTAATCAAGTGCAAGAAATGGATAAAAAAGACACCGTTGTAATTTTGCCCATTGCAGCACATGAACAACATGGCAAACATTTGCCTATCGGCACAGATACACTTATTTTAGAGGGTGTATTAAATAGATTTGTTGAATGTGTGCCAAATGATATGAACTTGCTTGTTTTGCCCACTGTAAGTGTTGGCAAAAGCAACGAGCACATGGCGTTTTGTGGCACTTTAACTTACAGCATGGACACATTAGTGCATATAATTCGTGATACAGCCAAAAGCATTTCTCGTCACGGTTTTGAAAAACTTGTGTTTTTCAATGCACATGGTGGCAACACAGACGTATTAAACGCTTGTGCCAGAGATTTAAGGGACGATTTTGGCATTCGCCCATTTGTAATAGATTGGTGGTTTACCGATTTTTGGGCGGATATTTTAAAAGATGTTCAAGAAAGCCCAAGAGATGGTGTTTTCCATGCGTGCGAGCTTGAAACAAGCATTATGATGGCTTTGCACCCCGGCCTTGTGCACAGCGAAGAGCTTATTGCAACTTTCCCACCGGAGCAAATGCGCAAAAACAAATATGTTACAGTTTTTGGCCCTGTAACTATGGGCTGGGTAACAAAAGATATCACCGAAACCGGCGTTATTGGAGATGCCACAAAAGCAACAAGTGAAAAAGGCGAGCAAATGTTAAGCTTTGCATCAAAAAAACTTGTTGATATTTTTAAAGAAATTATAGATATTTAATAGTTTTTAAAAGACGATTTTTGCAATATTTTGACAAATATGCAAAAATTGTCTTTTGTTTTTGCAAAAAACAACTGCTTTTAAGTAAATATGGCAAAAATGCAACAAAATGTTTCAAAACATTGCAAAATATTTCAAAATATGTTATTATATAAAAAATTAAAAAAATTTAAGCATTTATGAGATTGATTTTATGAATAATGAAATAGAAAAAAATGAATATTTCGATATTCCTGCAGAGCGAATTAATAAGGTGATGTCTTATGTAGAGCGCTATGGGAACGCTAAAATCAGCGAGCTTGCGCTTGCGATAGGTGTTTCGGAATCTACTATCAGAAGAGATTTAGACGCACTTGTTAACAGCGGTAAAATAGAGCGCACACACGGTGGTGCAATTTTGCCAAGAAGAAGCCTGTCTTTCGAGCACCCATATAAGGAAAAAATGCGAATTTTACCCGAGAATAAAAAGCGTATAGGCGAATTTTGTGCAAAAATGGTACAAGACGGCGATACGGTTTTTTTAGATTCAGGCACTACTATTTTCAGGATAGGCGAAAATTTAACACAAAAGAAAAACCTGACAATATTCACATATGATTTATTTATTGCAAGCATGCTTTGTTTTGATGTTAGCACGCAAGTTATTGTGACAGGCGGCGTTAAAAGAGAAGGCCACAATGTGCTAACAGGCTCTGTGACAGAGGATTTTATAAGCCGAATAAGATTTAATACGCTGTTTTTAGGTGCCGATGCAATTGATGAACATTTTGGAATATCTAACACAATTTTGCCCGAGGCATCAATTAAAACAAAATTATGCCGTGCCGCAAACAAAGTTGTTTTGGCGGCGGATAGCACCAAATTTGGCAAAACAGCTGTTGCAAAAGTTTGCGATTTAAACGAAGTGGATTGCATTGTTACAGACACAGGTTTGCGCCAAAACTTGTTTGATGTTTTTAGCAAACATAAACCAATTTTATATACGATATAGAATGTGATAATTTATATATAATATTATTCAGTACGCAACAATTCAGGCATATGCTTGATTGTATAATAAACAAAACCGTAAATTGAGAGGAGAAAAAAATGAAAAAAGCAAATATTTTAGCATTGATTCTAGCATTAGTTTTGGCATTATCTTTTGCAGGTTGTACAACTACAACAGAGCCTGCACAAGAAGAAGCTACAAGCACACCTGAGGCAACTGAAGAAGCTACAGAAGAAGCAACAGAAGAAGCAACAGAAGAAGTTGCTGCTCAAGATTTAACAATTGTTACAATACCTAAACTTGTTGGTGTTGCATGGTTCGACAGAATGATTTCGGGCGGCGACCAATGGGTGGCTGAAAACGGTGGCGAGTTCTACCAAACAGGCCCTTCAACAGCAGATGCGGCTCTTCAATTACAAGCAGTTGAAGATGCTATAACAGAGCAAGTTGACGTTATTCACGTTGTGCCTAACTCAACAGAAACATTAGAAGTTGCAATGCAAAAAGCTATGGACGCAGGCATTGTTGTTATCAGCCACGAAGCACCCGGTGCACAAAATGTAAATTATGACATTGAAGCATTTGAAAACGCTGCTTATGGCGAGCATTTTATCGACGCTTTAGCTGAGCTAAACGGTGGCGTTGGCGGATATGCAATCATTGTTGGTTCTGTTCAAGCACAAACTCACGTTGAATGGGCAGACGCAGCAGTTGCTTACCAAGAAGCAAATTATCCTGACATGTTCCTTGTTGCAGATTATGTTGAATCAGGCGAAGACCACGACACAGCATATACAAGAACACAAGAGCTTATCAAAACTTATCCTGATATGACAGGCATCATCGGTTGCTCTGTTATCGACCCGGCAGGCGCTGCACTTGCAGTTGAAGAAGCAGGAAAAGTTGGCGAAATATTTGTTGTGGGCACAAGCGTTGTTGACGTTGCCGCAGCTTACTTAGAAAGCGGCGCAATCAGCATGATCAGCCTTTGGGATACTGAAAAAACAAGCTATGCTATGTGTGAAGTTGCAAGCATCGTTTTAAGCGGTGGCGAAATTGCAACAGGCGATGACCTTGGCATAGAAGGCTATGAAGACGTTGTTGTTGATGGCAAAGTAATTTATGGCAAAGCATGGGTTGACATCACTGTAGATAATATGGATGATGACCCATATCGTTCTTAATTAAAATTAATAGTTTAAATTGTAAAATGTGTGGCATCTTCATGGTGCCACACAATTTTATAAGTATGTTTTTTAAGGAGGTGCGTCGTGAATCAAAATGAAACATTAAGCCAAAGCGATAATATCAAGGACAAAAAAAGCAAATGTTTTTTAGAAGTTAAAAATATAAAGATGTATTTTGGTGGTGTCAAAGCACTTGATGATGTGAGCTTTTCTATAAACGAGGGCGAAACATATTGCCTTATGGGAGAAAATGGCTCGGGCAAATCCACATTAATTAAAATAATTTCCGGCGTTTATCAACCGACAGACGGCGAAATAATTTTAAACGGAAAAAGCGTAAAAAACCTTACTCCCACACAATCTATAAAAGCGGGAATACAAATTATCTATCAAGATTTTTCTGTGTTTGCAAATTTAAGTGTTGCCGAAAATATTTCGCTTTCTAATATGTTTATAAACAAGAAAAAATTCATAAATAAAAAAGAAATGCACAAAATTGCAAAAGATGCACTTGAGCGTATAGGTGTAGATTTACCACTTGATGCCCTTGTGGGAGATTTGCCTGTAGCAGGCAAACAAATTGTTGCAATTGCACGTGGCCTTGCGCAAGATGTTAGGCTTTTGGTGATGGACGAACCGACAACGGCATTGACACAAAAAGAAATTAATGCGCTTTATAATATAATTGATATATTAAAGAAAAAAGGAATTGCAATTATTTTTGTAAGCCATAAATTAGAAGAAGTTTTTGCAATTTCGCAAAGCATTGCTATTTTGCGAAACGGAAAAAAAGTGCTTGATGACGCAATTGAAAACTTTGATAAAAACAGCTTAACTTACCATATGACAGGCAAAGAAATACCAAGCGTTCCATATGATTATCAGCCTGATAAAAACAATAAAACACCGATAATTAAAGTGGAAAATTTAACACAAGAAAACGCATTTTATGATGTTAGCTTTGAGGTTTTGCCCAAAGAGATACTTGGAATTACAGGACAACTTGGGTGCGGAAGAACAGAACTTGCAAAGGCACTTTTTGGCATTGGCAACTGCAGCGGCACTGTGCAATTAAATGGGCAAGAAGTGCAAATTAACAGTGTTATCAAAGCGCAAAAGCTAGGCATAGGCTATGTGCCTGAGGATAGGCTTAGTGAAGGGCTTTTTCTTGGAAGGTCGCTTAGTGATAACATAACCGTTGCAGGCATAGATAAACTTGCAAAAGGCATTATGATTAACCAAGAAAAGCTTGACTCGGTTTCACAAAGTTGGATAGAGCAACTTGATATTGCCGCTGAGAATGTGCAAATACCTGCAAGTAATTTATCGGGCGGCAATCAACAGCGAATTGTGCTTGCAAAATGGCTTCAAACAAAACCGCGCCTTTTAATTTTAAATTGCCCAACTGTCGGTGTTGACGTTGGAAGCAAAAGCCAAATACATGAAGTTATTAAACAGCTTGCAAAAAAAGGCATTGGTATAATTGTAATTTCGGATGATATCGGCGAAATTTTAAGCCTTTGCAACCGTGTTTTATTAATGAAAAACGGCCATGTAATTAACAATATTCAAAGCAATGAAATAAGCGTTGATGAACTTGAATTACAAGTTATAAGCGAAGATGTGGGAGGCGATGCAAAATGAAAACCGCAATGCAAAAATTAGCAAAAAGCAATGAATTGTTTTTGTTTGCCATTATCGCTGTTATGTGCGTTGTTTTTGGCATAATTAATCCTGCTTTTTTTTCAATAGTAAATATTTTTGATATATCTAAAAGCCTTATAGAAACAGGCATATTATCTATGGCATGCCTTGTTGTTATGATATCAGGCGGTCTGGATTTATCATTTATGGCAATTGCCGTGTTTGCTATGCATTCTGTAAGCACCTTGTTCGGTGAATATTTCAATGGCGCACCTTTTATTGTGCTAGTGTTTTTTGGCATACTTATCGGCATAGCTTTAGGTTTATTTAATTCAATATTTATTGCACAATATCGTTTGCCCTCTTTTATTGTAACTTTGGGTACAAGCAATATAATAAAAGGTTTTTTGCTTGCGTTTATAGGCAGCAGACAACTTAACAATATCCCTGCTGCAATGGTGGATTTTTCAAAAAATAATATACTGACAATTGAAACCGAAGCCGGCAATGCAAATTTGCATGTGGGCGTATTAATTTTAATTGCAGTTGTTGCCTTAACTTCTTTTATGCTGAATAAAACAATGCTTGGAAGAAGCATTTATTGTGTGGGTGGCAGTGAATCTTCAAGCGAGCGCATTGGGTTTAATACACGCAAGATTTTAATTTTCGTTTATTGCTTTGCAGGGGCAATTGCAGGCCTTGTGGGTGTTATGCATTCGTCATATCAACGCATGAGCAACCCTTTTGACCTTGTTGGTGGCGAGTTAAATGTTATTGCGGCAGTAGTTTTAGGTGGGCCTAAAATAGGCGGTGGATATGGCAATGTAACAGGCACTATGCTGGGTGTTTTACTTATAACTTTAATTGATAACAGCCTGGTAATGCTAAAAATACCTACGTTCTGGCAAAATGCAGCCATTGGCCTTATTATCATAATAGGCACTGTAGTGCAAACATATCGTTATAAAAAAAGCACTAAAACCCAAAACATATAAGGGGGGTAAATATGCGAAAATTATTGATTAAAGACGCTCATATTATACGGCTTTTGGTAATTTTGGTTTTTGTAGCTATCATAATGATTATACTTAGGCCAACTGTTTTTTTAAGCCTTGCTAATTTCCAATCCATGGCATTGCAATTGTCAGAACTTGGCTTTTTGTCAATTGCGGCTGCACTTGTTTTAATGAGTGGCGGAATTGACCTTTCCGTTACAGGCACGGCATCTGTAAGCGGCATTGTAGCGGCGCTTATAATGTCTGCATTTAAAAGCGAAACAAGCGAAGCGGGCATAGTTACTATTGTTTTTGCTTGCTTAGTGGCGCTGTGCGTGGGCTTGCTTTGCGGCGCAGTTAACGCTGTGCTTGTGGCAAATGTGGGCATACCGCCAATGCTTGCAACGCTTGGCACAATGAACCTTTTCACAGGCATTGGCATTGTTTTAACAGAAGGCAGCGCAATCAGTGGCTTGCCAAGATATTTCTTAATTTTAGGCAATGGCCAAATATTTAACACGCCAATTCCGTTTATCCTTTTTGCGCTGGCGTGTGTAATAATGGCGTTCTTTTTAAACAAAACCAAATTAGGGTATAAATTATATATTTACGGCACAAATCCTATAGCGTCGTTTTTTTCGGCAGTTAACAATAAAAAAGTTGTTTTTTCAACTTATGTTTTAAGCGGACTTGTCTCGGCTATGGCAGGCTTAATAATGGTTAGCAGAATCAACACAGCTAAGGCGGATTTTGGTACATCTTACGGGCTTCAAGCTCTTTTAGTTGCTGTTTTGGGCGGAATTAACCCAAGCGGCGGAGCCGGCAAGGCACTTGGCATTTTTATCTCGATTATAACATTGCAATTTTTATCCAGTGGGTTTAACTTATTGCATGTTAGCACATTTTTAAAAGATTTAACTTGGGGTGCACTTCTTGTTTTTGTAATGATTTTAAACACAAGGCAAAGCAAAAAGAAAAAACCACTAAAGGCTAAAACGGAGGCGACAAAATGAATTTACAAGAGAGACAAAAATTAATTGCCGAATATATGCAAATACCGCGTGTGTCGGGCTATGAAAAAGAAATGGCATATCGTTTTAAAGAAGATTTAAAACCCTATGCAGACGAAGTGAAAATAGACAATATAGGCAATGTTATTGCAAGCTTTAAAGGGCAAGATGAAAATGCGCCGTCTCTTATGATTTTTGCGCATATGGATACCATAGGCTATATTATCACTTGCATTGACGAAAACGGCTTTATTAAAGTGGATAGAATGGGCGGCGTGCCTGAAAAAGCTGTTGCAAGCAGTGCTGTAATTGTGGGCACAGAGCAAGGCACATATTTAAACGGCATTGTTGCGGCAAAATCTTATCATGTGCAAAGCGCACAAGAAAAAGCAATGGCGGATACTTTAAGCAAAATGTTTATCGATATAGGCGCAAATTCACGCAAAGAGGTGCAAGATGCAGGCATAGAAGTCGGTTGCCCGGTTGCATATGCACCTGTGAGCAAAATGCTGATGAATGATAAAATTTGCGGCTCTTATTTAGACGATGCCTCAGGGCTTGTCACTATGTTGGAGCTTGCAAAACATATGAAAAATTCAAGGCCTGTTTGCACTGTGCACCTTGTGGGCACTGTGTGGGAAGAATTCAATGCACGTGGTGCAATGATGGCCGCACGCAGTGTGAAAACTGACATGGCAATTTGTCTGCTTGGCCCGGGCGCAGGGGACACCCCCGACCAAAAAGGCATGAATAATGTTGCTTTAGGCGATGGACCGGCAGTGACTATGTTTAATTTTCATGGCAAAGGCACATTAAACGGCTGTGTTGCACATAAAGGCATGTACGAGCTGTTAAAACAAAGCGCCAATAAAGTCGAGGTGAATTTACAGCGCAGTGCAGGGCGTGGCGCTCTTTCCGATACGGCATATGTACAACTTGAGGGAATGGGAATACCTTGCCTTGACATGGGCTGCCCTGATAGATACAGCCATTCTACAATGGAGTGCTTATCGCTAAAAGACCACGAGAGCACAGGCAAACTTTTGTGCGCATTTGTAGATTTATTGCCAGCGGATTTTTCCCTAGCACGATATTGAGGTGAGTTATGGCCAGTAAAGATTATATCGTGGGCATAGACGGTGGAACCGGTGGTGTTAGGGCATTTGTTTTTGATTTAAAAGGCAATGTAATAAGCAGTGGTGATTGCGAGTATGAAACACAATACCCTTTTGCCGGTATGGCAGAGCAAAACCCAAAAGATTGGATTAATGCAGTTAATGTAAGTGTGAAAAAAGCCGCACAAAACATAGATGCAAGCCGCATAAAAGCACTTTGTGCCGCAACTACAAGTTGCACTGTTGTATGCTGTGACGAAAACGCAAATGAACTTGCACCGGCAATTTTATGGATGGATGTCAGGGCGGCAAAACAGGCAGAAGAAATTTGCAAATTGACAAGCCAAAGCCTTAGTGCCGAAACATTTATATGCAAAGCATTGTGGATAAAACAAAACAACGAAGATTTATGGCAGAATACAAAAATATTGTGTGAATATCAAGATTATTTAAATTATTATCTGACAAACACATGGTGTTTTAGCGTTAACACCACTTGCAATTGGGGTTATAACAGCCGAAAAAACAGCTTTGATAAGCAGTTTTACACCAGCATAAATTTAAGCGATGCCTTGCCTAAATTGCCCGAAAAAGCTGTAAAAGCCGGGGAGATTATAGGCAAAATAAGCGCTAATGCCGCAAAAGATATGGGCCTTGATGAAGACGTAGTTATCGTGCAGGGCGGCATAGACAGCGCCATAGGCATGCTTGGAATGGGCGTTGCACAAGAGGGCGATATCGCCTTGATGACAGGCTCATCTAATTTGGCAATGGCGGTTACTAAAAGCCCACTTTTCACAAGTGAGCAGGCGGTTAACAGTGGAGCGGATTTTTTATTAGACGGTTATTACAACAGTGTTCAAGGCCAAGCCGCAACAGGAAGCATTTTAAAATGGTTTAAGAGAGAGTTTTGTAAAGATTTAGGAAAAGATGCTTTTGCGGTTTTGGATAAAGAGGCAAAAGACATAGCGGCAGGCAGTGATAATTTGCTTATTTTGGATTATTGGCAAGGCAATAGGGCGCCTTATAATGATGCAAATGCAAAAGGTGTGATTTTGGGCTTAACCATGAGCACCACAAGGGCTCAAATTTTTAAAGCAGTTATGGAAAGCGTTGCCTTTGGAACACAAGATGTGCTTTTGATGTTTAAGCAAAAAAATTATAAAGCTAACAGGGTGATGATATCAGGCGGCACAACACGAAGCGATGTTTTTTTACAAATTCATTCAGATGTTAGCGGCATAGAATTTTGTGTAACATCTGATTATTCAGTGGCATTGGGAAGTGCAATTTTATGCGCTTTTGCTTTAAAAGAATACAGCAGTATACAGACGGCTGTACAAAACATGGTAAGCTATCAAAAAATTGTAAGCCCGAATTTAAAGAATCATGAAATTTACAAAGAATTGCAAAAAAAATATACGAAATTATACGAAGCTATCAAAACAAATAATTTAATATAAAGTGAGGGTAATATTATGAGTTGGTTAAAAGAAGTTATAGGTACAGAAAAAGCGATTGTTGCAATGTGCCATTTACAAGCAATGCCCGGAGACCCATTTTACGACAAAGAAAAAGGCATGAAATGGGTTATTGAAAAAGCAAAAGAAGACGTTAAAGCGCTTCAAGATGGCGGTGTTGACGCAATTATGTTCAGCAACGAATATAGTTTGCCTTACTTAACAAAAGTTAAATGCGAAACAGTGGCATCTATGGCAAGAATAATTGGCGAACTTCAAAGCATGATAACAATCCCTTATGGCGTCAACTGCCTTTGGGACCCTGTTGCGTCTATAGATTTAGCAGTTGCCACTGATGCAAAATTTGTAAGAGAGATATTCACAGGGGTTTATGCAAGTGATTTCGGCCTTTGGAATACCAATGCGGGCGAAACAATTCGTCATCAAAGAGAAGTAGGGGCAGAAAACGTTAAACTTTTATATAATATCGTGCCTGAGGCTGCAAAATACCTTACAGGCAGAGATGTTGCATCTATTGCAAAAACAACTGTGTTTAATTGCAAGCCCGATGCTCTTTGCGTATCAGGCGCAACAGCAGGCGCTGAAACCGACCCTGAAACATTAAGAATTGCAAAAGAAGCAGCAGGCGATACTGTTGTATTTGCAAACACAGGTTGCAGAGTTGACACAATAGAAAAACTATTAAACATTGCTGATGCCGCAGTTGTTGGCACAACATTTAAATATGACGGAAAATTTGAGAATCAAGTTGACGTTAAACGTGTTGAAGAATTTATGAATAAAGTTCGTTCTTTTAGATAGAGTTTATATCGCACACATAAAAACGCCGAACCCAATTTGGGTTCGGCGTTTTTTGTTAATTTTAGCGATAATTGTCGATGAAAATATTCATAAATTGCGCTCGAGAATGTGTCAAATCAATATTATTCATCTGTTTGTGGTTCTACATACTCCATTAATTCGCCATAGCCTTTTTCTTCCATCTCATCATATGGTATAAATTCAAGCGATGCACCATTTATGCAGTAGCGCAGTCCGCCATCTTGCTCAGGGCCATCTTCAAAAACATGTCCTAAATGAGAATCTCCTGTTCGGCTTTTCACTTCAACCCTATTCATTCCGTAACTATTATCTTTGTGTTCAACAACGACATCTTCACTGATAGGTCTTGTAAAACTTGGCCATCCTGTGCCGGAATTAAACTTGTCATCGGAAGAAAAAAGCGGTTCGCCCGTAACTATATCCACATATATTCCGGCTTCGTAAAAATCATTATATTCGCTGGTGAAAGCCCTTTCCGTTGCACAATTTTGTGTTACATCATATTGCAAATCACTTAAAGTATCTTGCAAATCGGCATCGGTAGGCATAGTGAAATCATCGGGGTTTATTGTGGGTTGGTCTTCGTCTTTAGGTTCAATCGGCGGTAAATCTATGTGGCAATATCCATTAGGGTTTTTCTTCAAATAATCTTGGTGATATTCCTCTGCCTCATAGTAATTTGAAAGCGGTAAAAGTTCCACTGCAAGCTCTTCGTCATATTGCGTTTGCAATTCTTGCAAAACTGCCATCGCCTCGGTTTTATCCTCTTCGTTTTCGTAATATATTCCGGAACGATATTGTGTTCCGACGTCATTTCCTTGCTGGTTTACACTTACAGGGTCAACCACTTCAAAAAATTTGTTTAATATTTGTGTCAGGCTTATTTCATCGGGGTCATAAAGCACTTTCACTGTTTCTGCGTGTCCGGTATCGTTATAAATAACGTCTTTATACGAGGGGTTTTCAGTGTTGCCGTTTGCATAACCTGAGCTTGCGTCATAAACTCCATTCAGTCTATGCAAATATTCTTCAACACCCCAGAAACATCCGCCCGCAAGGTATATAGTTTTTAAATCTTTATCTATTATTAATTGTTCCAGTTCTTCTTGAGATTTTGTTTCGATTATATCGTTTTGCATATTTTCCTCCTCGGGGCTTGCGTTTGTGTAAAAAACAGTTAAGGCTATAATGGCTATTGCCGAAAATAGCACAATTGGAAGTTTAGCATTAATAATAATCACCTTCTTTTGATTAATAAAGCCGATGTAGTATAAATAATCTGTACTTAACTAGCTTGTCATTTCGAGGTAAAACCGATAAGCACCGCAGTGCAATGCAAGCGAGCAACCGC
>CAYJGV010000048.1:0-13364 GCA_964369715.1 uncultured Bacteroides sp.
CTCATTGGGCGCTGCTGTGCAACAGGCGCTTGTGTTGAATTATGAACTTGTTCTTGTGACATTCCCTGTGGGTTTTGTCCTGAATATTGTGAAACTGTATTTTCTCGCTCCATTTTTATTCCTCCATTACAAACTACATACTATATTAATAATGTAATATTTTAAAATCACTTTTTATTCTTAAAATCCACTATCTTCCCGTATTATAAAATCATAAATGATTATTTTACAAATCTTTTTTATCTTCAATTTTCCAGTTAATTTCTTGCCCTAGTGCAAATTTTTGACAAAGTGGCTGATTTGTTTCTATAGCCATTCTTCTTATAATATCCATTGTGTATTGAACAGTGAAATTTCTAACCATATCACGTGTTCTATCAGTTATAGAAATTTTTTGAATATATACATTTGTACCATCAGATGCACCGACAAAAACAGTGCCCACCGGTTTTTCTTTTGTTCCGCCACCCGGCCCTGCTATTCCCGTAATTGCTACACCAATATTTGAATTTGCAAGCTCTCGCACACCCTCTGCCATCTCTGCAGCAGTTTGTGGCGATACAGCGCCATATTTTTCAAGTGTTTCACTTTTTACATTAAGCAATTTTTGTTTTGCATCATTGCTATAAGTTATCACACCATATCCAAAAACTTCGCTTGCACCGGGCAAATCTGTTATTCTTTTTGCCAAAAGCCCACCTGTGCAACTTTCTGCAACAGCTAAACTTTTATTATTGTTTTTCAACTCTTTAATAATCACTTCTTCAATGCATGAAACATCTTTTGCATATATATATTCGCCGACACAAGCATATAAATCATCAGCGGTTTTATCGCACATCTCAGCGGCTTCTTGCTTTGTTTTTGCCTTAGCTGTTATTCTTATAATAACTTCACCCGGTTTTGCATAAAGCGCACATGTTGGATTATTCGCATTTAAAAAATCTTTAACTTTAGGCTCCAAGTGGCTTTCGCCTATACCCGAAAATCTTAAAACACTTGAATGCATAACACTATCAGTTAAAGTTTCAAGCCACGGTTTGACACCCTCTTTAAACATAAGTTCTAATTCTCTGGGTGGTCCGGGTAAAAGAACAGCATATTTACCATCTTTTTCAAATATGGCACCGGGAGCTGTTCCGTTATTATTTATAATTTTTCTGCCTTTTGTCGGTAGCATAGCTTGCCTATAATTATTCTCCGGCATTGTCCTGCCCCAACAAGTGAAAAAGCCTTGAATTTTATTAAGCTCGTCTTCATCAAGCTGTAAAACATCGTCGAATGCATCGCAAACAGTCTGTTTTGTCAAGTCGTCTTCCGTTGGCCCAAGCCCACCCGAAAAAACAAGTAAATCACATCGATTCATGGCATTTTCAACAACACTTTTAAGCCTATTTGCATTATCTCCGACAACGCTTTGGAAATGAACATTAATTCCAAGGCTAGCTAATTCTTTACTTAAAAATTGCGCATTAGTGTTTAAAATATCACCTAAGAGCAATTCGGTTCCAACCGCAATAATTTCTGCTTGCATTAAATTTACACCTCTTTAAACGTGAATGTATTCTGCCTCAGCCATTTGTGCTGCCTCGTTTTCAAGTTCTGTCAACATAGGCATATTATTTTCCGCTTCAATTATTTCTTCAAGCGAAGGTTTTGTTTTTGGATGTGGAGGCGTAAATATTGTACAACAATCTTCATATGGCAGAATGCTTGTCTCAAATGTGCCTATTTTTCTGGCTATATCAGTTATTTCAGTCTTATCCATTCCTATACATGGACGAAGCACAGGCAAATCTTGTGCGGCATCTGTGCACGCAAGGGCTTGCAATGTTTGGCTTGCAACTTGCGCTAAACTCTCACCTGTAATAATTGCCAAAGCCTTTTCTTTTTCGCATATAATTTTACTTATTCTCATCATGCTACGGCGCATTAAAACAGTAAACAATACGTCGGGCGCATTGTCTCTTATATATTCTTGAGGCTTTGTATAAGGCACAATATAAACATTTAAATTGCCTGTATATGGCGCCAAATGTGAAGCTAAATCTAGCACTTTTCTTTTTGCTCTCTCGCTTGTATAAGGTGGGCTTGCAAAATGTATACCACATAGCGAAAGCCCTCTTTTAGCCATCATATATCCTGCGACAGGGCTATCTATTCCACCGGAAAGCATTAGTGCTGCTTTACCCGATGTCGAAACAGGCAAACCACCCGCACCTTGAACTTTTCCGCCGTGTACATAAGCGCCGAAATCTCTTATTTCAACCACCACATTAAGTTCAGGTTTTTTCACATCAACTTTTAAATGTGGAAATGCATCTAAAATTTCTCCGCCTAGCTCTCTTGCAATTTCCATGCTGTCCATTGCAAAAGTTTTGTCGCTTCTTTTAGCGCTTACTTTAAATGTTTTTGCATTTTCAAGTTCATTTTTTAAATATTCTTTAGCTGTTTTTGTAATGATTCCAAAATCTTTTTCACAAACTGCTGCACGGCTTATATTTGCAATTCCGAAAATTTTACTAATGCGCTCAAAAGCCTTGTCCATATCTTCTTCAGCGCTCATTGGCTGTGCATACATTGTAGATTGTGCCTTGTATATTTTAAATTCGCCCAAACTTTTTAAACGTCTGCGCATAGTTTTAAGTAAAGCGCTTTCAAAAGTTGCCTTGTTTAAGCCTTTAAGTGCCATTTCGCCTTGATAAGCCAGTATTATTTCTTGCATTTATCTTTCCTTTTATAATTATGTATATTATTTTACTTCATTTTTGCTATAGTTTTAATGCCCTCTTTAAGCGCCTCTACAAGTGCATTGATATCTTCAATATCTGTGTGCCTGCCAAAAGAAATCCTCAGCGATGTCTGCGCTCTTTTTTCATCAATTCCCATAGATGTAAGCGTATGACTGGGTGCACCTTTACTGCAAGAAGCCCCTGCAGAAACATATATTTCTTTGCTTTCTAAAAAATGAAGCATTACTTCGCTTTTTATTCTTTCTACAGATATATTAACAATAGCCGGGTGTGCATTTTCAGGGCTGTTTATTGTAATTTCTTTTATATCTTTTACAGCATTTAATAAATGATTTTTTAAGTCTATAGGATAAAATTCATTTTTTATTAATTCACATGCATGTGCAAATGCTGCAATGTACGCTATATTTTCAGTGCCCGGACGCATACCTCTTTCTTGGCTTGCACCATGCATTAAATTATTAATATGAAAATTATTTTTTAAGTATAATGCACCTATTCCTTTTGGTGCGTAAATTTTATGTCCCGAAACAGCATAACTGTCAATTTGCGTTTTAGATAAATTAGGCATTATTTTACCGAGTGCTTGCACACCATCGATATGCACAGCAGTTCGGCTGTTTTTTTCTTTAACTTTTTTTGCAAGGTTTGCCACATCGATAATACTGCCTATTTCATTATTTATATGCATAGCACAAACAAGCGCTGTTTTGCTATTTACCGCATCAATAATTTCATTTATATCTACATTTCCGCTTTCATTTGGGTTTACTACCGTTACAATAAAATTTTCCTTAGTCAATTGTGCACAAGTTTTGCGCACGCAAGGGTGTTCGTACCCTGTTAAAACAATATGATTTGCCCACGCATTTCTGGCTTTGCACGCACCTTGAATTGCGATATTGTTAGCTTCGGTTCCGCTAGCGGTAAAATAAACTTCATTTGAATTGCAGTTTAAACTTTGCGCAACTTTGGCACGGCTTTTTATTATTACATCTTCACTGTTTGCACCAAGGCAATATAAAGCTGAAGGGTTTGCAAAATTTGCACGTAAAACCTTATCTGCGATATCAGCAACAGCATTTTCTACTTGTGTTGTTGCTGCATTGTCTAAATAATGCATTTTTGCTCCCCCTTCATTTTATATTGATGATTTATTTTATCTTGAAAACCGCTTTTAAAATTCCTGCTATTAATTTAGGACTCTTCCATATTACAACTTGCATTATTTTGCCCCCTTTATGTTATTGCTTAACAAAGACAATACTGCTCTTTGTTAAATGCTTTCTGTACATAATACGCAAAAAATGCAAAATATGTGATTATTCCTTACACTATTTTAATATTATTCTATTTACTATGGGTTTACCCAGTCGCCATAAGTTGAGAACCCACAAAGTGTGCAAGAATATACAGAATAACCGGGTGCACTACCACTTGGGGCGACAATTTGTGTTCTTACTAAATTGTGCGCATGTCCATCATCAATTGCATGGTTACCAACTGCTACACCTCCAGGGGTTCCTACATTAGCAGTTGTACCTCCCGATACTGTCAATGTCACAGATGCACCTCTTGCAATATATGTGCCCGGTTGTGGGCTTTGTGCAAGCACCGTGCCCGATGTATAATTTCCGGGAACATTATAGTTTAATCCTGATTCATTTAAAATATTAATAGCTTCTGATAAACTATCTGTATCTAAAAGATTAGGAACTAAAACATTGGAAACATTAGGGTCTCTGCTTATATATACAGTTACTGTGGTGCTTTGCAAAACAGTTGAACCAATAGATGGTTCTGTGTAAAGCACAGAATCATGTGGAACTGTTGCATCTTCAACTGTTTTAAAGAACACACTTAAATCATATAATTTCAACTCATCTTTAACTTCACTGCGTGTCATATTTCTTACATTTGGAACTTGCACAGGTTGCGGCGGAGTGTTAACCATCAATACAACAGTAGAGTCTTCCTTAACAATTCTTGGAGCAACTGGGAATTGTGATAAAACAATGCCCGTACTTTTTCCTTCTTCATATACATTTTCAATTTGTATATCAAATTGTTCGTATTTGCTTTCGCCTTCTATTTCGTCTATATAAAGGCCAATAAAATTAGGAAGTTCAAGTTCAACACTTTCAAACATTAAATTTCTTCCAATTAAATCGTAAACAGTGTATACACAGCCCACAATAATCATTATTGAAAAAAGCACAAAAATTCCAAAGCAACCTATTCTTGCCTTTTTATTCTTTTTCTTTTCAAGTTTATCTTGTCTTTTTTGTTCTTTTTTATCTAATTTTTGCTTTTTCTTCTTTGATTTTTTTTCTATCTTTGAAAGTTTTTTATTTAATTTCTTTTCATCTTTTTTCTTATCGGTTTTATTTGCAATTAAATCCGCATCTTTTTCTTTTGTTTCATCAATTTTTATTTCTTCAAATTCTTCTGTTAAATCATCAATTTCACTAATTTCATCACTATTATTCGCACTATCCTCATCAGCCACATCACTAATGATAGTTTCTAGATTATCGATATCTTCAATTCCATCTAGCTTATTTAAATCGTCTAATTCATTTATACTTAAAGCAGCATCGTCAACTAAAGCATCAATTTCCACTAAATCATCTTTTTCTTCTTGCTCTACATCTGCATTTTCAAAATCCGAATCTTCATTGGGCTCAATTGTCGCTTCTCCATCGTCATTTTCTTGTATGCTATCATTTATATTTTCGCTTAAATCACTTGATTCTAATTCCTCTGAATTATCTTCATCTATAATTATTTCATCTTCAACGGATTGTCCATCATCACTTTTTGTTTCATCTAAAGCATCTGTAGCTGTTTCAATCGCGTCTTGTGCAAAAGCGTCATCACTTTCACTCTCAGTGCTTTGTAAATCAAAAACATCTTCACTCGGAGCATCATCTGAAAATCCAACATCTATAACATCTGATATATTATCTTTATTGTTGATATTATTATCTGTTTCACTATCAACACTTAAAACCTGTTTGTCATCGACAACAGGTTTAGTTAATTTATCTTCTTCGACATTATTTTTAATATTGTTGACGTTTTTTTTACCTGAATTATTTTTGCTAACGCCCTGATTGCCTTGCATTTTATTTCTTTTTTTCTTTATTCTTGCCTTTGCCATTCAGACACCCCTTTTGCCTCATTATACATAGTAATGTAATTGTTATATCTATTTTCAGCTATTATACCCTCGTTAAAAGCTTGTTTTACCGCACAGCCAATCTCACCTGTGTGCGAACATCCTGTAAATTTACATTTCCCAAAATAGGGTTTTATATCCGAAAATGCAAATTGTAATTCTTCTTTTGGAATATGACAAGCTTTTCCCATTTCTAAGCTTGCAAAACCCGGTGTATCCGCAACAAAACCGCCAAAAGCTTCATATAAAGTAACTTGTCTTGTTGTGTGACGTCCCCTTTTAAGTTTATGGCTGATTTCACCTGTTTCAAACTCAATATCAGGCAATAATGCTGCTAATAAAGTGGATTTACCTACCCCTGAGTTTCCGCTAAAAATACAGCATTTGTCTTTTATAAGCTCTTTTATTTCATCTAATCCGTCGCCTTTATTAATGTCTACAACTATTGTATTAATATTACTGGTTTTATATGCATCAATTAAACTTTGTGGAGAAAGCAAATCTTGTTTTGTAATAATCAAAACAGGCTGTGCCTCTTTGGCACATGCAATCGCCGCTAATTTATCTATAACCAACAAATTAGGCACAGGCTGCGTTGTGCTAATCACAATAAAAAAAATGTCGATATTTGCGACGGGAGGTCGCACGAAAACATTTTTTCGTGCGCATATTTCACTAATAACATAGGTTCCCGCTTCTTTTTCAAGCTTTACAAAATCACCGGGCAATGGGCTTATACCACGTTTTCTGAAAACACCTTTTGCACGTGCTTCAACAATAGTGTCTTCAGTTTTTATATAGTAAAAGCCACCTATACCCTTGATGATTAAATTTTCATTTTTTGTGATTTGCATTAAATCTCCATTATTTTATAATTATTACAAAAATTAACGATAATTCGAATTATTAATATATCATATATACTAATTAAGAAATATTGACATTAAGGCTCATCAAGCGCCGGTATCACTCTTGTTTCTGTGTGGCTTGAGTCTGTCTTGCAAGTTCGCTCTTCAAGCCCCTCTTTGCCCACTTCAGCCGGAGTTACAACTACCCATTCGCCCCAGTCGTGAACATGTTCAGTTTCTTCAAGCGCCGGTATCACCCTTGTTTCTGTATGATTTTCATCACGCTTGCAAGTTCGCTTTTCAAGTCCTTCCACGCCAACTTCAGCCGGAGTAACAACTTCCCATTCGCCCCAATCATGGCCATGTGCCGGTATTGCTTCTGTATAGGTGTCAGAACACACACTGCATGTGTATGTGATAATTCCAGGAGTTGTACAACCGATAGGTTCAACACGTGATACTTCTACATAAGTGTGCGTATGCCCTTGAGAAACAACTAATGTTACAAGTGTTCCCGGTTGCACCATATTTGCATCTTCTTCTGTGCTTACATCATCAAAAACAGGATCTTGCCTTATGATGCTGCCTGCCGGCAATAAACTATCTTCATAAACAATTGCGCCGACTCCAAGCCCTTTTTCAACTATAAGGTTTTGTGCTTCTTCAATAGATGTAAGCCCAACAAGTTGTGGTAATTCTACTCTATCATCTCTAAATTCAGCACTGACATATACATAAACTAAAGTACCGCTATCTAAAATTTGTCCCTCGCCTATAGAGGTTCCATCGGATAAAGTTAACGCTAAAACATATCCATATGGGTCATTTTCATTTTCAACCTCTTGGCGTTTTGTCATAACGCTAAGCCCTGCATCTTTAAGCGCATTTATAGCTGTACTTTGGTCGGCCCCTATAATATTCGGAACCGAAACTTGTGTTATTCCCGAAGATATTTGCAAAACTATTGTTGCCGTTGTTTTAACAGTTTGTGGTGGTTTTGGTGTTTGAGAAACAACCATTCCCTCGGGTTTATCCACATTTGGCACAACTTCGAACACAATATTTGTAAATTGGTCGTATTCCGGGTTGCCCTCAATATCAGAACGCATTTGGTCTACAAAACTTGGCAATTCAACGTCAATGCCCTCTGTAAACAAAATTGTAGTTTTTAAAATAGAATAACATGCAAATGCAGAAATAAGGAAAAACGCAAGTGTTCCACCTGCGATTGCAGGCCATATCCATTTTTTACCGTCAAAGCTTTTCCTTGCATTTTTACGTGTGCGTGAACCGCCTGGCCTTTTCGAGCCCTTTTTAGTTGCGGCACTTATTTTAGAATTAGCAGTTCTTTTATTGGCCGTTGTCCTCACCGCCTCATTTTTATCTACGACATCTTTTATTGGGTCCATAAATTGATACCCAAAAACAATTTGTGGGTCACGCTTAAACGCCTCAACATCCGCAAGCATTTGCCCCGCGGTTTGATAACGCTCTCTTGCATTTTTCGCCATTGCTTTTTTTGTAATATCCTCAAGCCCTTGCGGAATATCGGGTTTTATCTCTCTGAGTGGAACTGCCACATCAGAAATTTGCTTAATAGCAACACCAACAGGAGTATCCCCTTCAAAAGGCAGTTTTCCTGCAAGCATTTCATATATCATTACGCCGACAGAGTAAATATCTGCTTTTAAATCTGTAACATCGCCTTTTGCTTGTTCCGGACTAATGTAATGCACACTGCCTATGGCTTTATCTGTCAAAGTTTGGTTTTCACTTCTTGCAAATCTTGCAATACCAAAATCCATAACTTTTATTCTACCATCCGGCAAAAGCATAATATTATGAGGTTTTATATCTCTGTGTACAATGCCTTTTGCATGTGCGTGTTGAAGCGCAAGCAAAGTTTGTGAAACAAAGTGTAGAATTTCATTATAAGGCAAGTTAAACTCACGATGCCTCATATATTCTTTAAGAGTTATGCCCTCAATATATTCCATAACAATGTATTGAATATTTGGCTGTACACTAACATCGTAAACTTGTACAATATTAGGATGATCAAGCACAGAAATAGCTTTTGATTCATTTTTAAACCTACGTACAAGCTCTTCATTTTTTATACATTCTTCACGCAAAATTTTTACGGCAACCGTGCGGTTTTCAAGCAAATCATTAGCTTTATAAACCACTGACATTCCGCCTGTTCCAATAACAGACAAAAGCGAGTATCGGTTGTCTAAGCTTTTGCCAACGAAATTGTTCATGCATTTACCTCCGAATTATTTTGTTGGGCCGCACACAACAAAACTGTAATATTATCATACCCTTCACGCTCTAATGCACTATCTACAAGGGTGTTTGCCATTTCTTCAAACGGCGTTGTCGCGATTATTCTTGTAATTAATTCGTCTTTCACACAATTTGTCAAACCGTCTGTGCACAATAAAAGCACATCTTCATCGTTTAACGCATACTCATTATATTCCAAATCCAAATAATTATTTACGCCCAAAGCCCTTGTTATAAGGTTTTTGTTGGGGTGGATATACGCCTCTTGCTTTGTAATTCTGTTTTGCTCTAAAAGCTCTTGAACCATAGAATGGTCTTTTGTAATTTGTGTAATATTCGCCTTTGAATACACATATGCCCTTGAATCGCCAACATGTACACATTGCACTAAATTATCTTTAATTACTACACAAACAAGGGTTGTCCCCATGCCTTTTAAATTTTTATCTTTTAAAGAATGTGAATAAACAATATTATTCGCACTTTTTGAAACATTAAACAATATTTTTCTTACTTCTTCTTTATTTGTTGCCTTTGACAAAGTTTCACTTAAAGTTCGCTCCATGTATTCGCATGTCAATGCGCTGGCAAGCCTGCCACCTTGCGCACCGCCCATTCCGTCACAAACAAGCGCCCAAATTGTGCCGTCTTTATGTTCAGCGGCACGATAATTATCTTGGTTTTCGCTGCGAATATTGCCTATATCAGTTCTTGCTATAATTCTCATACCGTTGTCCTCCTTTTATTTTTGCTCTTGCCTTAATTGCCCACATGCGGCGCTTATATCTGTGCCTAATCTTCGCCTTTGTGTTGCATTTATGCCAAGTTTAATTAAATAATCTTTAAATCTATTTATATTTGCGGCATCGCTTGCACTATAAGGCGAGCCGTCAACAGGGTTAATGGGAATTAAATTGACATGAGCACCCATGCCTTTAAGTAGCTTTGCAAGTTCCCTTGCCGTGGTTTCGCTATCGTTAACCCCACGTACCATCGAATATTCAAAACTTATTCGTCTACCTGTCTGTTTTTGATATGCTTTACATGCATCTATCAAAACCTTAACGGGATATTTTTTATTTATCGGCATCATTTCAGAGCGCATATCATCAAACGGCGCATGTAACGAAACAGATAAAGTTAAACCCAATTTTAACTTCGCAAGTTCTTCAATTTTAGGCACAAGTCCACATGTTGAAAGGCTTATGTTTCGCATACCTATTTGCTCGCCTTCTTTAGAGGAAATGATTTTCAAAAATTTTACTACATTATCAAAATTATCAAGCGGTTCACCGATGCCCATTAAAACAATATTGGAAATTCTTTCGTCTATATCTGCTTTCACAGCATAAATTTGCGCTGCAATCTCACCGGCAGATAAATTTCTAACTAAGCCACCTTGTGTCGAAGCACAAAACCCACAGCCCATTCTGCAACCTACCTGTGTTGAAACACAAATGCTGTTTCCATGATTATAGCGCATTAAAACAGTCTCAATACAATGTCCATCAAAAAGTTTGAATAAATATTTTATTGTGCCATCTGAGCTAATCTGTTTTTTTTGAATTTCAAGAGCATTTATATAACATTTCTCTTCAAGTATTGCCAAAAAATTCTTTGGCAAATTGCTCATTTGATTAAAATTTGTAATTTGTTTATTATGAAGCCAGTCATATATTTGTTTTGCACGAAACGATGGCAAATTTTGCTCTTTTATCCAAGCTTCAAGCTCTGCTTGTTGCATTGAAGAAATATCTAACTTATACATTATATCATATTCTTTCCGCTATTGCTATAAATTTCACGTTTTATTCACATATTCTAAGGATATTGTAATTTAAATTTAATTAATTTTTTCTAAAAGTGCTATAAAAAAACCATCTGTTTTATTATTTATTGGTAAAAACGATATAAATTTATCATTTTTTATAGCATTTTCAGGTATATCATCTATGTCACAAGCAATGAAATTTTTGTTATTTTTCAAAAACTCATTGACAATATTTTCGTTTTCATCCGGATTAATTGTACAGGTGGAATATACGAGTTTTCCACCCTTTTTCAAATATTTTGCGGCATTTTCTAAAATTTCACTTTGCAAGTTTACAAGTTCGTTTAAACCTTGCAAATCTTTATAGCGAATATCAGGTTTTTTTGCGATAATTCCAAGGCCCGAACACGGAACATCGCATAAAATTTTATCAGCGTTTTCACATATTTTATTATATTGGGCTGCGTTTCCATATTCAACTTTTGCACATTTTATATTCATGCGTTCAAAGGCATTTTCAATTAAGCTAAGCCTGTTTTTAGCAAAGTCAAAGCTTAAAAGCTCACCCTTATTTTGCATATATTGTGCAATTGTAATACTTTTGCCGCCCGGTGCTGCGCATAAATCAAGTACTTTTTCGCCTTTTTTTGCATTTAACACTTTGCACGCAAATTGCGATGCCTCACTTTGCACATGAAAACCGCCATTTCTGAACAGTTTTGTCTTTGTAATATCGCCTTTATATCCAACATATAAACTATCAGGCACATCACCAAATTCAGTGTTCAAACTTTGTTTTTCATATATTAGTTTTAATTCACTTGCAGAATTTTGCAAAATATTTGCTCTTAAGCATAGCTTTGGTTTTTCAAATGTATTTTGTAGAATTTTCTCACATTCATTTGCATAGTGTGTATATAACAATTGAGCAATTTGCTTCGAAACACTATATTGCACGTGCATACGTTCAATTTCGTTTTCAAATACATAATCTTTTTCAAAATCCAGAGACATATTAGATGCTTTTCTAAGCACAGCATTAACCATGCCCGAAGCACTTGTTTTGCCCATTTTTCTTGTTAAGCTTACGCTTTCATTGACAACAACTGCATTTGGCACACTCATATACAAAATTTGATAAAGCCCTGCCCTTAAAATAGCGCGCACAGGTGCATCTAATTTTTTTAGCGGTTTTGTCAAACATTTTGCAAGTAAAAAATCAAGTGTGATAATTCTCTCTACAACGCCATAAAAGAGCGCAGAAAACTGCGCCCTCTCTTGTGCATTACCTTCAAAATTATTAAGTGCTGAATTTAAAACAAGGTTAGAATAACCATCGTTTTCTTGTTTCATAAGTGCGTGCACAACCGCACGGCGTACATTAACCATTTTTTCTCCCATTAATTTTTTTAAAAAACATCTATCGTCTTATTTTTCTTTTGTGTTCACTTTTCAGTATACCCAAATATCCACCAAACGCACCTGAGCAAATAATTGAAAAAGCCTTAATTGCCGATAATTGTGTTAAAAGATTAGCGCCGTGCACTGCTGAAACAATGAGCAAAATTGTATAAACTACAAGCCCAAAAACCGCACCGAAAATTAAACCTTTACGTTTAATTAAAAGCGCAAACACAAAAGATGCAAAAAACACAGCAACACAAAGCGCACCCAAAGTAATTGGTGGCAAAATATTAAGCGGTAAATCCACATTACAAAGAACAATTGCCAAAACACAAAGCATAGCTGAAAAAACAATAAAGCCTAAAATCATAGATATCATCGAGTAAAACACATATTTTTTAAAAGTACATTTATTCATTTTCACAAAAAACACCTCCACACATTAATTAATATGCAAGAAGGTGTTTTTTTATTGCTAAATTATTTAAAAAACAGCATTTATTTTTTTTCTTTTTTATCTGTTTCTTTTTTATCTGCTGTTGCATCCATTTTTAATTTTTGAACTTCTTGGATTGCCCAACGTTTCATGCGAATTTTTGTTCGATCATTTCCTGTCTCAAGCACGAAAACATCGTCTTTAATCATTGCAACAATGCCAACCAAACCACCGATAGTTGTAACCGAATCGCCAACTTCGATAGAATCGCGCATTTTTGTAGCTTCTTTTTCTTTTTTGCGTTGTGGGCGAATCATCATAAAATATAACAATATAAACATTGCACCGATTCCCACAAAGGAAAGCAATGATGAACCCATTAAATCAGTAGTTGTCGCTTCTGCTGTAGCTGCTAAAAGTGTAAAATTCATAAGTGAACCTCCTAAAATTGTATTATAAGTATACATAAAAAAAGCATTTCTTGCAAGTGTTTTAAAAATTATTTATAAAATATTCAAAAACAACAATAATATCTCTTTTTAATTTATACTAGTTATGCCGCAGTAGCTGTGTCATTCTGAGAAGGCACGACGAAGAATCGCAATTACTGCACAACTAAAAAGAAACGGATTCCTCGCTTCACTCGGAATGACAGCTTGCGCAAGGAAACGGATTCCTCGCT
>CAYJGV010000048.1:13464-14915 GCA_964369715.1 uncultured Bacteroides sp.
CTCGGAATGACAGCTTGCGCAAGGAAACGGATTCCTCGCTTCACTCGGAATGACAAGGATTTTGTTATTTATATAAATTTAACAGCGACAATACTATTCAAAACTTTTAAAATTCACATTCTTTAAATTCGTTTATCGAGCAGATCTGTGTTTTCTTCACAAAATTTTTCAAAAACATCATTTTCTATGGCATCTCTTATTTTTTCCATCAATGTATTGTAAAAATGTAAATTGTGCATAACAGCAAGCCTCATGCCCAAAATTTCATTAGCTTTAAACAAATGTCTTATATATGCCCTTGAAAAGTTTTTGCAGCAATCACAATCGCAATTTGTGTCAATTGGGTTTTCATCAAGTTCATATTTTGCATTTCTTATGTTAATTATACCATTCCATGTGTTTAAATGCCCATGTCTTGCGTTACGGCTTGGCATAACACAATCGAATAAATCAACGCCTCTTTTAACAGCTTGTAAAATATTCCCCGGCGTGCCCACACCCATTAAATACCTAATTTTATTTTCGGGCATATGTGGCGTTACAGCGCTTATAATTTTATACATTTCCTCTTTAGGTTCACCCACTGCAAGCCCGCCAATTGCATAACCGTCAAGGTCAAGCTCTGCAATTTGTTTCATATTTTCAATGCGCAAATCCTCAAAGCAACAGCCTTGATTAATACCAAAAAGCATCTGATCTTTGTTAATCATATTCCCGTCTGCTTTAAGGCGGTTAAGCTCATTTTTGCAGCGCACAAGCCATCTTACAGTTCTTTCGCACGAAGCCTTTGCGTAATTATATTCAGCAGGATTTTCTACACATTCATCAAATGCCATCGCTATTGTAGAGCCCAAATTTGCCTGAATTTGCATACTCTCTTCAGGCCCCATGAAAATTTTTCTGCCGTCTATGTGAGAGCTGAAATTCACACCCTCTTCTGTTATTTTTCTAAGTTTTGAGAGGCTGAAAACCTGAAAGCCGCCACTATCGGTTAAAATTGGGCCGTCCCATTTTGTCATTTTATGCAAGCCGCCAAGTTTGGCAACATTTTCATCGCCCGGCCTTAAATGCAAATGGTATGTGTTACTTAACATTACTTGACATTTAATATCTTTTAAATCGAAAGCGGAAAGCCCGCCTTTAATTGCCGCCGCTGTGGCAACATTCATAAACGCAGGTGTTTGAAACGTGCCGTGCACTGTTTTAAACTCTGCTCTTCTTGCGTTGTTTTCCTTTTTTATTAAATTATACATTTTTGTTCCTATTCTTTTTATTGTTTTATGAATTACGTTTTAACTTTAAATTGTTTACATAATAAAATGCAAACTTCACCATCTTTTATTTCGAGTGAAGTGGATAAATTCGTCTTTTGTGCTTCTAAAACGAAAGTGGAACGGATTCCTCGGCTTCGCTCGGAATGACAGCACTTGCCTAGTGGAACGGATTCCTCG
>CAYJGV010000048.1:15015-17617 GCA_964369715.1 uncultured Bacteroides sp.
TGCCTAGTGGAACGGATTCCTCGGCTTCGCTCGGAATGACGGCACTTGCCTAGGGAAACGGATTCCTCGGCTTCGCTCGGAATGACAGGCTAGGTTTGCTGATAATTAATCTATACTGTCTGCACATTCTGCAATAAACATTGCATCTCCAAAAGAGAAGAAGCGATATTTTTCATTAATTGCTGTTTTATATGCATTCATTGTCATATCATAATCGCAAAACGCACTTACAAGCATAATTAATGTGCTTTCCGGCAGGTGAAAATTTGTAATAAGTCCATCAAGCACCTTAAATTCATAACCGGGATAAATAAAGATATCGGTGTCTCCGCTGCACTCTATTATTTCACCATATTTATTTGCCACACTTTCAAGTGTGCGGCAAGAAGTTGTGCCCACGGCTATTACTCGTTTCCCCTCTTTTTTAGCGGTTTTAATTAAATCTGCTGTTTGCTTTGAAATTGTATAAAATTCACTGTGCATTTTATGTTTTAAAATATCATCTTCTTTAACAGGCCTGAATGTTCCAAGCCCCACATGTAAAGTGACATAGGCGATTTTCACGCCTTTATTTTGCAAATTATCAAGCAGTTCTTTTGTAAAATGTAGGCCTGCGGTTGGTGCGGCTGCACTTCCAAGCTCTTTTGCATATACGGTTTGGTATTGGCTATTGTCCTCAAGCCTGCTTTGTATATATGGCGGCAAAGGCATTTTGCCAAATTCATCAAGCTTTTCATATAGTGTTTCGGTGTTATAAGTAAATTGTACTAATTTGTTGCCATCTTCTTGTGTTGCTATAATTTTTGCTTTTAATGTACCATCACCAAAAGCAATTACTGCACCTTCTTTTAGGCGCTTGCCCGGTTTTGCAAGACATTCCCATATATCTTTTTCTTTTTCTTTAAGCAAAAGCAATTCACAAAGTGCACCTGTTTTTTCTTTCTCGCCAATTAATCTTGCCGGTAACACTTTTGAATTATTTACAACAAGGACATCTCCCTCGTTTAACATTGATAAAACATCTTTAAAAATACGATGTTTAATTC
This sequence comes from uncultured Bacteroides sp., assembly GCA_964369715.1. Lineage (GTDB taxonomy): Bacteria > Bacillota > Clostridia > Oscillospirales > Ruminococcaceae > Ruthenibacterium. The sequence continues at coordinate 16,062 of CAYJGV010000048.1, forward strand.
CCCCACTATTTTTATCTAAACATAATAATTTAGATTCATCCCTTGGGCTGTGTGGGTGCTGGGCTATTAATTCTTTCGGTAAATCGAAATAAAAATCTGATTTTTGCATTAAATTCTCCATTTTAAGTTAAATTTTATTCATTTATCATTGACATTTCATCTTAATTGCATTATTATTAAATCAATAAATATTTTTTACAGAGGTTGCGGGCTACATTAGTAGTATTTGTTTTTTGATTGCCAAATCGTATGAACTTTTACAAAAGGGTATCTCGCCGAAAGCAATGGCTCGGCAGGCATTGCTTGGGGTTTATCCCGAAAGGGTAAACACTGTCGTCATATAAATGGCGGTGCGCTGTATTCAATTATGCAATACTATATATTATATTGCATTTTCTGCCGGTTTTCAAGCCGGCTATTATTTTTTTTACAAGAAATTTATTTTTATTATATGGAGGATTTTAAAAAATGAAACAATTTAATGTAGGTGTAGTAGGTGCAACAGGTATGGTGGGACAACGTTTTATCTCCTTGCTTGAAGATCACCCATGGTTTAATTTAACAGCAATTGCAGCATCTCCACGTTCTGCCGGTAAAACTTATGAAGAAGCTGTGGGTGAGCGTTGGGCAATGCCTAATGCAATGCCTAAAACTTTTAAAGATATGATAGTTTTAGATGCTGCTGATGTAAAAGCAGTTACAGATAAAGTTGATTTTATTTTTTGCGCAGTTGATATGAGCAAAGATGAAATTAAAAAACTTGAAGAAGAATACGCAAAAGCAGAATGCCCTGTTGTTTCTAATAATAGTGCACACAGAGGCACAGAAGATGTTCCAATGATAGTGCCTGAAATTAACGATAATCACACAGATATCATCGAAAGCCAAAGAGCACGCCTTGGCACAAAACGCGGTTTTATAGCGGTTAAATCAAATTGCAGCTTACAAAGCTATGTGCCGGCTCTTCATCCATTAATGGCTGATTTTGGCGTATCAAAAAGCCTTGTTTGCACTTATCAAGCAATTTCAGGCGCAGGCAAAACTTTTGAAACATGGCCTGAAATGGTGGATAACTGCATACCTTTTATCGGTGGCGAAGAAGAAAAAAGCGAACAAGAGCCACTTAAACTTTGGGGACATATTGAAAACGGCAAAATTGTTAACGCACAAGGGCCTTCTATCACAGCGCAATGCTTTAGGGTTGCTTGCCTAGATGGACACATGGCTGCTGTTTTTGTCAGCTTTGACAAAAAACCTACCATTGAGCAAATAAAAGAAAAATGGGCATCGTTTAAAGGTGCAGCACAATTGCTTGATTTGCCTAGCGCACCTAAACAATTCTTGCATTATTTTGAAGAGGAGAACCGTCCACAATCTAAACTTGACCGCAATTTAGAAAACGGCATGGCTGTTTCTTTAGGACGTTTAAGAGAAGATTCTCAATATGATTACAAATTTGTTTGCTTATCTCACAACACTTTGCGAGGTGCGGCAGGCGGTGCGGTTTTACTTGCTGAATTATTAGCTGAAAAAGGTTATTTTGCTTAAGGGTTATT
>CAYJGV010000049.1:0-8692 GCA_964369715.1 uncultured Bacteroides sp.
TGCAAATAATTATAAAAAACTCCTTGAATTTATAATTCAAGGAGTTTTTTGGTGCCGGTGGTCGGGGTCGAACCGACACGGTATCGCTACCACGGGATTTTGAGTCCCGCACGTCTGCCAATTCCATCACACCGGCGCATATGCTTAATTACTAAAGCTTTATTATTATAAAACAATTAAACTTTGTTGTCAAGCATAATTTTAAACTTTTCATATATAAAAAATAATATTAAATACATCGACGAGTTAAATTTTATTAACTGTGATATTGCTCACATTCACATTTTTTATATTTAAGCCCACTTCCACAAGGGCATGGCTCGTTTCTGCCAATTTTAGGCGCAGCTTTTTGTGGTATCTTTTTTCTTACACCCTTATTTGCCTCGCCGCCTGCACTTTCGCCTGTAATTTGTGCAACTTGTGTGCGTTGTACTGAATCTTGTGTGCGAATTTGCAAACCAAGAAGCATTTTTGTTGTGTCTTCACGTATGCTTGCAATCATTTCGTCAAACATATTAAAGCCTTCAATACGATATTCAACTACAGGGTCACGGTTGCCATAGCTGCGCAAATATATACCTCGGCGAAGTTCATCCATTGCATCAATATGATCCATCCATTTTGTATCTACATTACGTAAAAGAACCATACGTTCGGCATCACGCATTAATTTTTCGCCATATTGCTCTTCTTTTTTCTTGCAAATTTCATCAATTTTATCTGTTAAAAACTTCAATACATCTTCACGCTGTAAATTATCAAGCTCTTCGCCTTTATAATCAAAGTCGGTTTCTGTTGTAAGCCAGCCCAAATAATGCGCACGCAAGCTTTTTATATCCCAATCTGCCGGCAAATCTCCACCTAAGAATAAATTTACATTTTCTGTCACAGATTCATACATCAAATTGCGAATATTGCTTGAAACATCTTCGCCTTGCAATACAGTATTCCTTTGTTTATAAATAATTTCACGTTGACTGTTCATAACATCATCGAACTGCAAAACATTTTTCCTGATTGAAAAGTTTCTTGCTTCTAATTTCTTTTGTGCACTTTCAATTTGGCCAGTTATAATTTTATTTTCAATTGGTGTTTCTTCATCAACACCTAAGTTTTGCATAATATTTTGAACTCTTTCTCCACCAAACAGACGCATTAAATCGTCCTCTAAGCTAATGAAGAAACGGCTTGCACCCGAATCGCCTTGTCTGCCTGAGCGACCCCTTAATTGGTTATCTATACGGCGGCTTTCATGTCGCTCTGTGCCTATGATAAATAAGCCACCAGCATCTTTAACTGCCTGTGCTTCTTGTGAAATTTCTGCTTTATATTTTTCTTCAAGTTCGGCAAATCTTGCACGTACACGAATAATTTCTTCATCATCTGTCTCGGCATGGCCAGTGCTTTCAATTATTAGCTCCTCTGAAAAATTCTCTTTTCTTAAAGTGGCTTTTGCCATATGCTCGGCATTACCACCAAGCACAATATCCGTTCCACGTCCCGCCATATTTGTAGCGATTGTAACTGCATTTAATTTACCTGCTTGTGCAACAATTTCGGCTTCTTGTTCGTGATATTTTGCATTTAAAACATTGTGCTTAATGCCACGTTTTTTTAATAAACTGCTTAAATATTCACTTTTTTCAATGCTTATTGTACCAACAAGTACTGGCTGGCCTTTTTCATGGCATTCTATAACCTGAGAAATAATAGCCATATGTTTACCATTTGTTGTGCTAAAAATACTATCGTTAAAATCTTCACGTTTAATTGTTTTATTTGTGGGTATTTCAACAACATTTAAGCCGTAAATTTCCTCAAACTCAGCAGCTTCTGTTTGTGCGGTTCCTGTCATGCCGGCTAGTTTATCATACATGCGGAAATAATTTTGGAATGTAATTGACGCAAGCGTTTTGCTCTCGTGTGCTACCGTCACATTTTCCTTTGCCTCAATAGCTTGGTGCAATCCATCGCTGTAACGGCGACCAACCATCATACGTCCGGTAAATTCATCAACAATAACAACTTCGCCATCACGAACAACATAATCTACATCACGTTTCATAACGCCACGCGCTTTAATTGCAACATTAATATGATGTGAAATCGTCATATTTTCTGCATCAGCTAAATTTTCTATGCTAAATGCTTTTTCAGCTTTTTCTATACCACTTTGAGTTAAAGTTGCGGTTTTTTTCTTTTCATCTACAATAAAATCACCATCAACTTGTCCTTCACTATGTTCTTTATCATCAAGTTCAGAAACTACACTAATTTTTAATTTTTTTGCAAAATTATCAGCTAAGCGATAAAGCTCTGTGCTTTGGTCGCCCTTACCACTTATAATAAGCGGTGTCCTTGCCTCGTCAACCAAAATAGAGTCAACCTCATCGACAATAGCATAAAAATGCCCACGTTGCACCATGTTTTCTTTATAAACGACCATGTTGTCACGAAGATAATCAAAGCCAAATTCGTTATTTGTCCCATAAGTTATATCACATGCATAAGCTTCACGACGTTCGTTATTGGTAATGCCGTGCACAATTAAGCCCACGCTTAAACCCATAAAGCGGTATACTTTGCCCATCCATTCGCTGTCACGTTTAGCAAGGTAATCATTGACAGTAACAACATGCACGCCTTTGCCTGTTAATGCATTTAAATAAACAGGTAAAGTAGCAACCAAAGTTTTACCCTCACCTGTACGCATTTCTGCAATTTGTTTTGAATGTAAAACAATACCACCTATAATTTGCACTGGGAAATGCTTCATTTGTAAAACACGCCATGCAGCCTCTCTACAAGCTGCGAATGCATCGGGTAAAATATCGTCTAAACTTTCTCCGTTTTCAAGGCGACTTTTTAATTCCGGTGTTGTATTTTTCAGCTCTTTATCAGACATTGCTGTATATTTATCTTCAAGTTGTAAAACTTTATCTACTAAAGGTTGAATTTTTTTTAGCTCTTTATCTGAATATGTGCCAAAAATTTTATCAAATAAGCCCATTTGTTTCTCCGTTCATTTATTAATTTGTGTAAATACTAGTATTTTCACATTTAAAATTATATATACCTATATATAATACTACGCTTAGGTAGATAAATCAATAAATAAAATTTAATAAATTTGTAAATAAATTACGGCGAGAGCAATTTGCACCCGCCGTAATTGTAATTTATACTATATTTTATTTTTCTTCTTGTGTTTCATTTTCTTTGCTTATATCTTCATTTGCCTGTGTGTTATTAATTTCAGAATTTTGAATATTATTTACCGGCATATGATTATACATCGGCGCATTAATATTGTTCATTTGCATATTATTTGGCATATTTGCCATGTTTTCACGATATAATTTTGCCTTCTCTTCTGCTTTTATTTTTGCTTTTTTGTTAGCTTTAACAATTATTACAATAATAATTAAAGCGATAACAGCCAATAATAATAGAGATGGAATTGCATAAACAAGTGCTACAGTGAAATCTTGCGCACCATAGCCAAAATCTTCCCAGCTATTTGAAAAAGCACTTGCAATTCTACTGCTGAAAGTTTCAGGTGTTGGTGGAGTATACTCATAAACTTCTTCAATATCAATTGTTACGGTTGAATAGCTAACCAAATTTTCCAGCGTCCTCATTTGAGAAGTATAGCTTTCAATTTGATATTGAACTTCCATTAAATTGCTTTGTATTACTATTAATGTTTCGACATCTGTTGCCTCTTCCATCATTGTAAGCAAGCTTGCTTCTTGTGTTCTTAAGCTGGTAATTCTAGCTTCAATGTCAACATATTCTAAAGTAACATCTTCCGAGGTTTCCTCTAAAGAAAGCACATATCCGGCTGAGCCAACGTCATTTATAAATTGCGAATAGTTTTCTTGAGGTATTCTGCATTCATATGTACCATAGGGCACTGAATCTTCATAGGGTTCATCTCTTATGTATTTGCTTGATACATAACCGCCGGCATTTTCCACTGCTGCAATAACAGCATTTGCGGTTTCTTCATATTCTTTTGCCTGCAAGTACATCCACGAGGTGTAAATAATTTTTCTATCATCGTTATTATTTACTTCTTCCGCAAATTCTTCGGTTGTGCCCGCTACACTGTTAGTGGCAAATCCACCGCCGCTTTCTGCTATATCCTCCTCTGACATTTCAGGCGCTGCATAAGCATCTTGTGTCATTGTTTCTGCATAGTTTGAATCTGAGCTACAAGCTGAAAATAACAACAAGCTTAAAACCATTAATAATACAAGTATACGATTTTTCATTTTATTTCCCCCTAATTAAATTTGATTGTTTTCATATAGTAATATTGCTGATATTTTATATACGCTTTAACTAATTATATTATTGCAGAAAAACACATTACAATGCAACAACAAAACATTACAAATTATTGCATAATTGTGATATATTATTACAAAATTAAAATTATTGAAGTACTTTTCTAATATAAAATCATCTATATTATTTTTTGCAAGCTTAATAAAAAAAGTAATTAAATTTAATCTACTACGCTTTTAATTATTCCGCCACCTTCAACTAAATCGTTTGTGTAAAAAACAAGCGATTGCCCAGGTGCCGGTGCCCTTTGCGGTTCGTTAAAATGAACTTCCATTTCATTTTCAAATATATTTGTAATTGTACATTCAGCCGGTGTTGCACGGCTTCGCACTTTTGCAAAGAATTTATCGCCAATCTTATACGCATTTGCACTAGTTTTTACTATATCGCTTATTATTATTGTGCTGAAAAATTCTTCGCCTGACACAGCAAGCTGTACATCACCATTTGGCATTATATTTTTAACGAATAAAGGCTCTTTGTATGATATTCCAAGCCCTTTTCTTTGTCCTACAGTATAATGTAAAACACCTTTGTTTTCGCCTAAATCTTCACCTTGTGGGCCAATAAACCTGCCTTTGGGGTAACTCATCCCACGCTCTTTAATATATTTTGCATAATCGCCATCAGGAATAAAGCATATTTCTTGGCTATCGGGTGAATTTGCACTTGCCAATTTTGCACCGCTTGCAATTTCTCTTATATCGTCTTTTTCAAATTCACCTATAGGCAAACATAGGCGAGATAAAATTTCTTGCGGTAAACGATAAAGCATATAGCTCTGGTCTTTTCTTTCACTAATACCTTTTTGTATATAAAATGTGCCGTTTTCCTCACATACCCTTGCGTAATGTCCGCTTGCAATTAAATTTACGCCATATCTATCTGCAGCATTTATAAGCGCTTTAAATTTAACCATCGGGTTACATACCGTACATGGGCTTGGTGTAATTCCTTTGCAATAACTTTCACAAAATGGTTTAACTACATTTTGTTCAAATGCTTCGGTGCAATCTTCAATTGTTAAAGGCACATTTAATTGATTTGCAATTTTTGTCGCCTCTGCCACAGCTTTATCGCTGGCCGGCGAAAACCTAACCACTGCTGCCCTTACATCAAAACCTTGTTCTTTTAATATATTAATACATACGGAGGAATCAACACCACCGCTTAATCCAACTAAAATTTTGTCTTGTTCTTCATATGTGCTAAAGCCTGAGCCTACACTTATTAAATCACTCATATCTTACCTCTTTATTTAAATTTTGCCGCTTGCTGCACGGCTAAAGCGTCACAGCGTTCGTTTTCCGCATGTCCTGCATGGCCTTTTATCCATACATACGAAAGTTTATGTCTTTCGGTTAAATCTAAAAGCAAAGCCCATAAATCACTGTTTAACGCAGGCTTTCTATCGCTTTTTATCCAGTTTTTTGCTCTCCAGTTTTTTGCCCAGCCTTTTTGCAAACCGTCAATAACATATTTGGAATCACTGCATAAAGTAATGTCACATGGCTCTTTTAAAATCTCAAGTGCTTTTATAAATGCGGTAAGCTCCATTCTGTTATTTGTTGTGTCTGCCTCGCCGCCACTAATTTCTTTTTTAGTGCCGTTGTATTCAAGCACAGCACCCCAACCACCCGGGCCGGGGTTGCCGCTACAGGCCCCGTCAGTATATATATTAATTTTTTTCATATTCATCTCCAATAGCATTTTATTTCAGATTATATTATAATGTAAAATATTTTTTTTAACAAGTGTATGTTAAAACTATTTAATGGCAAAAATATACTCACTTGACAAATATTTTAAAAAAAAGTATCATTAACTATGATTACATCATAAAATGTAACAAAAATGAATTTACTTGTTGATATTATAATTTAACTATTTATCAACAATTTTAAATATTATAACTTTAAATTTTGTGATTTTTTATATTAATGTTTTTAAATTAAATATATAAAATCTTTAATAAATACTTAAGCAATATATTAAAATTAAATATTATCACGAACGTTATCCGAATTATTTTTATAGCCAAAACCATTATTTATTTTGTTTTTAGCTGCTACAATTACTTATTCGGTATTTTTAAGCATGGCAAAAACCTACATGAATATAGTGGGTTTGTTTTGCTACGCATATCCTAAAGGAGTATATATGAACCAAAAAGAAAAGGAAAACCCTAAAACCCCTGTTGTAAAAGATGACAATAAAGAAAAAAAACACAAACCACAATATAAAAGCAATGCACTTCGTCAAAAGCAAAACACAAACAATGTAAAAAAACCAAATACAAATAATAAAAGCAACAATAACACTAACGCTAAAAACGCTGTAACTAAAAATAATACAACTAGTAACAACACTACCAAAACATTAAAAAACACAAATAATTTACAAAAACCAAAGCGCAGCGAAGATGCACCAAAAAAACGCTATAACAATAAAAATGATGCACAAAATATAAAACAAGGTGCAAACCAAAACAAAAGAAAACCTTTCCATACAAGAAAAAACCAAAATGCACAAAAGCTTCATTTTTATCCACTTGGTGGCCTTGGTGAAGTTGGCAAAAACATAAATGTTTTTGAATGCAATGGAGACATGATTATTGTAGATTGTGGCCTTGTTTTTCCTGAAAGCGATATGTATGGAATTGACCTTGTTATACCTGATTTTTCTTTTGTTATACAAAACAAAGATAAAATTAAAGGTATAGTAATAACACATGGACATGAAGACCACATCGGTAGTTTACCTTATTTATTAAAACAAGTTAATTTGCCAATTTATGCTTCTCGTTTGACATTAGGCTTGTTAAAAAACAAATTGGATGAACACGGCCTTACAAGAAGCACAAAATGCATTGAAATACAACCCCGTAAAAAGTTCAAATTAGGTTGCTTTACTCTTGACCCAATACATGTTAATCATTCAATTCCTGATGCACTGGGCTTTGCTATTGCATGCCCTGCCGGTGTTCTACTTCACACAGGCGATTTTAAAATAGACTATACACCTTCTTCCGGCGGCCCTACTGATATTGCCGCAATTGGAGATTATGGCAAAGACGGCGTTTTGGCACTTTTGTCTGATTCTACTAATTCAGAGCGCCCGGGATTTACTATGACAGAGCAAAAAGTTAACGAAGCTTTTGCAACTTTATTTGATAAAGCCGGTGCAAGACGCATTATGATTGCAACTTTTGCCTCTAATTTATATCGTATACAGCAAATTATTGACATGGCGGTAAAAAAAGGCCGCAAAGTTGCCGTTTCAGGCAGAAGCATGATAAACAATACTAAAATGGCGTTAGAACTTGGCTATTTGCGCGCGCCTGAAACAGCTTTAATTGAAGTTGAAAAAATAAGCAAATATCCACCCGAACAAATTGTGCTTATTACCACAGGCAGCCAAGGCGAGCCTTTAAGTGCACTTGCAAGGATGAGCAGCTCTAGCCACAGAAGCGTAAGTGTAAGCGAAAACGATTTTATTATAATTTCGGCTACACCTATCCCCGGCAATGAAAAAATGGTTACAAAAGTTATAAACGGGCTTTTAAAATTAGGTGCTGAAGTAATTTATGAATCAATGTATGATGTCCATGTTTCAGGCCATGCTTGCCAAGAAGAACAAAAACTTATTTTAGCACTTGCACAGCCACAATTTTTCTTACCTGTGCACGGTGAATATAAGCAATTAAAACGACATGCAAAAACAGCCATTGATATCGGTATACCAAAGGAAAATGTATATATAGGCGAAAACGGTGACCATATTATTTTATCTAAAAATGGCATCGAATTTGGTGATAATGTTACAGCAGGCGCCGTTATGGTGGACGGACTTGGTGTTGGTGATGTTGGTAGCATTGTGCTTAGAGACAGGCGTCACCTTTCAGAAGATGGGCTTGTAGTTGTGGTTGTTGCAATAGATAAAGCTAATGGTGAAATTGTAAGCGGCCCTGAAATTGTAAGCCGTGGCTTTGTATATGTAAAAGAAAACGAAACTTTAATTGATGACACCTGCGCACATATAAACGCAATTTTAGATAGACTTGATAGCATGGATTTACGTGATTTAAATGGTGTAAGAACACGTATAAGAGAAAGTGTTTCCGGATTTTTATATAGAAGAACCAAAAGAAGTCCTATGATTTTACCGGTTTTAATAGAAATGTAAAGCCTTTATTTCATAGAATAAACTATTATAATTTATTCGCTTTTAGGTCTATAGATTTTATGGCAAAGGGGTTCGGATTGCATCGGCTTGCCTAGCCAAATTATATTTAATATTGTAAATTAGCTTTTAAGTTACGGTGCAGTATTTGAGAGGA
>CAYJGV010000049.1:8792-17430 GCA_964369715.1 uncultured Bacteroides sp.
ATTATATTTAATATTGTAAATTAGCTTTTAAGTTACGGTGCAGTATTTGAGAGGATGAAGCACATGAGAAAGAAAAGAGATTTTTCCAAGTTAGACTTATTGATGTTACTATCAGTTATAACTTGCGTATTGCTTATTATTTCCCTTGGAATAATTGCACCGTTTCTTCTTTTACCTGTTGCAATTTTTATTATTGTATTTTCTGTATTAGTTGTTATAAGGCTTAAATATTTTCATAAAATGATTGCCAATATTTTGCAAGACGGAAATTATACAGGTGTGCAAACAAACACGCATAAAGGTGTTGCAGAGCTTGAAATTTCTGTTGCGGCAGTAGTCAATGATTCAGTTATATGGTATAATAAAGCTTTTAGACAAAACATTTTATCTGGCGCTGATATTGGATTTATCAATATACTTGATATTCTACCCGACTTTAATTTTGATTTATGCGAAAGTGGCGATAATATTAATTGCAAAGATGAAATGTATACAATTTATAAAAACATTTTATCTACAGAAAAGCAATTGTATTTTATTTACTTAGTTAAAGATACAAAATTAAAACTTACTGCAAAAGAATACGATGATTCTCGTCCCTCTGTGATGATTATAACAGTTGATACCTATGAAGAGATTTTGAACGAGATGAAAGAAAGCGACAAGGCACGTATAACATCCGAAATAGATATTGCACTTGAACAATTTATTGGAAGCACATCCGGTATATTAAAGCGAACATCAGCCTCAAGGTATCTTGCAATTGTTGAAGAACGACATATGCAAGAAATAATCAAAAGTCGCTTTACCGTTTTGGATAAAGTTAGACAAATAACAAGAGAAAACGGTTCTGTTAGTTTGTCTATCGGTGTTGGGCATGGTGGAAGCACTTTAAAAGAGTGCGAATCGATGGCTATACAAGCACTTGATATGGCATTAGGCCGTGGCGGAGACCAAGCGGCAGTAAAAAGCAAAGATGGATTCACCTTTTTTGGTGGTGTATTGCGCAGTGTTGAAAAAAACAGCAAAGTGCGAAGCAGAATTATTGCAAATGCGCTTAAAGAACTTATGCGCCAAAGCGAAAACATTATTATAACCGGGCATAAAAACAGCGATTTAGACTGTGTTGGCGCCGCTGCCGGCATATATAGAATGGCAAAAACATGCAATAAGCCCGCTTGTATAGTAATTAACCAAGAGTTAACAATGGCAGAAAAATTGATTTACACACTTAAAGAGGACGGTGTAGATTTTATACATCCCGATGATGCAGAAAACCTTATTGGGAAAAATACTTTGCTTGTAATTGTTGATACTCATCTAAAGGCTTTGCTTGAAAACCCTATTATTTTAGAAAAAGCAAATAATATTGTTATTATCGACCATCACAGGCGATGTGTGGGATATATCGAAGACAGTGTTATTTTTTATCACGAGCCTGCCTCCAGTAGTGCAAGCGAAATGGTAGCCGAACTTTTACAATATACAGAATTTAAAAAAGACAACAGATTAACCCAAGTTGAAGCGGAAGCTTTGCTTTCAGGGATAATGCTTGATACTAGAAATTTTTCTGTACACACAGGTGTAAGAACTTTTGAGGCTTCGGCATACTTAAGACGAATGGGTGCGCAAACCGCCAGCACAAAAATGTTCTTCAATTCAAGTTTCGAGCAATATGTTAACAAATCAAAACTAGTTGAATCTGCCGAAACCTTCATGAACTGTGCAATTGTTACAGGCGATGACATTGATGTAAATTTAAGCACTGTTATACCACAGGCCGCAAATGATTTATTAACAATTGATGGAATCAAAGCAAGCTTTGTTGCCGTTAAAGTTGAAGAGCAAATCTTAATTTCGGCCAGAAGCATGGGCGAAGTTAATGTTCAAGTTATAATGGAAAAACTTGGCGGTGGCGGCCATTTAACAATGGCAGGAACACAGATGAGAAACATCAACATTGCAGATGCAAAACAAGCCCTTATGCAATCTATTGAAGAATATTTTGTAAAACAAGAAAACAAAGAATAATTTAAGTATGCTGTAATAATCAGCAGAATAGGAGCGATATTATGAAAGTAATGTTAAAACAAGACGTAAAATCAATTGGTAAAAAAAATGAAATCCATGAGGTTTCTGATGGATATGCACGTAATTTTTTATTTCCGCGTGGGCTTGCAATTCAGGCAGATGCCTCTGCAATGAATATTGTTAAGTCTAAAGAAGAAGCAAAAAAACATCATGCAGATGAAGAGCTTGCAAACGCAAAGGCGCTTGCAGCAAAACTTGAAGATAAACAAGTTAATTTAACAGCAAAAGCCGGTCAAGGTGGGCGTTTATTCGGCAGCATAACAGCTAAAGATATCGCAAAAGAACTTACAAAAATTGCAGGCGCAGATATAGATAAACGTAAAATTGTGCTTGATGCTGATATAAAAGCATTCGGAACATATAATGTTGATATAAAAATTTATCCTCAAGTCATTGCACATGTTAAAGTAAGTGTAACAGAGCAATAAATTTTCAAATGATTATAATAAATGTTTAGCATATAATAAATTTTTATATTTTTATAACATTAATTCCATGCACATAAGTTTAAATTGAAAGGAGCATACTATGGCAGGGGCAGGAAACAAACAATCCTCTTTATCACTTGAAACATTAGGATTACAATTACCCTATAATGTCGAAGCCGAACAGGCAGTTCTTGGCGCGGCTCTTCTTGATGCAAATAAAATTGTACCTTTTATGGTAGAACGCTTAAAAGTTGAAATGTTCTATGTCAGGCAAAATTCTGATATTTTTGCTGAAATAGTGCGCCTTTTCACTTCCGGGGCACCTGTGGATTTTGTAACATTACTTGCCGCTGTGCAAGATATTGGCATCTTTGATTCAGAAGATGCAGCTAAAGTATACCTTACTACTCTAGCCGAAACTGTGCCCTCTTTATCACACACACCAATTTATATTAATTTAATTGAAGATAAATATCGTATTCGTCAATTGATGCATGCCGCACAGGATATTTTAGAACACACTGCACAAGAGACAGATTCGAATATCTTACTGGAAAGTGCAGAGCAAAAAATTTATGAAATTCGTGCAGGAAGAGACACCAGTTCTCTTACACCAATAAAAAGTGCAATTATAGATACTTTTGCACATTTGCAAGAAATTTCAGGCCCCAACAGCTCTAAATATAAAGGTATACCAACAAATTACACCTATTTAGACACAATGCTTACAGGCGGCCTTGGACGTTCCGATTTAATTATTCTAGCTGCAAGACCGGGTATGGGTAAAACATCTTTTGCTTTGAATATCACAACAAATATTGCAAAACATCAAGACATGGGTGTTGCTGTTTTCAGCTTGGAAATGACAAAAGATCAACTTGTAAGCAGAATCTTATCAGGTGAAGCGGCTATTGATAGCTATGCTTTTAGGACAGGCGATTTATCTGTAGATGATTTTGTCGATTTGGCAAGGGCTTCTGAAATATTGGTTAAAACTCATATTTATCTCGATGATACATCAAATATCACCATTTCTGAAATGAAGGCAAAAATAAGACGTGTTAACCAAGACCCTTCTAAACCAAATATCGGCGTTGTTTTTATAGATTATTTACAGCTTATGAGCAGCGGAAAAAGAAGTGAAAACCGTGTACAGGAAATCAGTGAAATTACACGTAATTTAAAAATTATGGCAAAAGAGCTTAATGTTCCTGTTATTGCACTTTCACAGCTTTCGCGTAATGCAGAAAAAGCAGGCAGAACCGATAATCGCCCTGTTTTAAGCGATTTGCGTGATTCCGGCTCAATTGAACAAGACGCCGATGTCGTTTTATTTTTATACAGAGAAGCTTATTATGACAAAGGCGAAGACGCCGACACAACCATAGCCGAATGCATTGTTGCAAAAAACCGCCATGGTGAAACCGGCAAGGTTAATTTAGCGTGGGATGGTGCACACACACGCTTTACAAATGTGGATTATGTACATGGCTAAAAATTTACAAGAAATTGTATTTAACACAATCATCGAGCATAATATGCTTAAAAATGCTAAAAATGTAATAGTAGCTTGCTCCGGCGGAGCAGATTCAATGGCACTTTTACATGTGCTTAACATATTAAAAGATAAATTTGAAATTACAATTAAGGCCGCCCATTTAAACCATAATTTGCGCGGAGAAGATTCATTAAACGATGCAAAAACCGTGAAAGATTATTGCAGCATAAACGACATTTTTTTATATGAATCAACATTAAATTGGGACGATTTAAATAAAAACAGCAATTCAGAAAATGCATTGAGAAATTTACGCTATGAATTTTTTGAAAAAGTATTGTGTAACGAAAAAAATGCTGTTATTGCTACCGCACATAATAAAAACGACAATGCAGAAACACTTTTTTTTAACATAATACGTGGTTCAAGTTTAAAAGGTGCTTGCGCTATCCCCTATTTGCGCAAAAATATTATCAGGCCTTTATTAGATGCAAATCGCATTGATATTGAAGCTTATTTAAATCAAAATAATATTCAATATTGTTTTGATAAAACTAATAACTCTTTACAATACTCACGAAACAGAATAAGGCACAATATAATGCCCGAAGTGTTAAATTTAAATCCATCTGCCTTAAATTCAATTAGTAGATTTATAAAAAATGCACAATGTGCCAATGATTATATAAATTTACAGGCTAATTTGCTTTTAAAAAAAGCTGAAATTAAAAATGCCGTTAATGAAAAAGGCTATAATGCAGAAATTCTAGGCAATGCGCATGACGCTGTCTTATCAGAAGTATGCCGTATATTAATTTCGCAATATATTGATGCTAGCGAAAGCAAAATTGAATTTTTAAAACATGCCATTATTGAAAAAACAGGCGCACTTGAGCTAAATAAAAATGTTACAATTAATGTATCTCAAGGATTTCTGCGCTTGCAAACAAAAATTAATAATGATAATTCGTTAGCTTTTGTCAATAAAAATTTGCCCATTCCCTTAAACAAATTTAAAAATAGTGATTATTTAACAAATTTTAATGGTGAAAAATTGTTTATAAATATAACAAATTATGAAAATTCAGTAAATTTTCATAATTTTAGTAAAAACCACTTAAAAAACGTTGCTGATTATGGTAAAATAGATAAAAGTGCAATTTTCAGAACAATTTCTGCAAATGATAAATTTTGTCCTATGTTTTCAAATTGCACTAAATTGCTAAAAAAAATATATAGCGAAAATAAATTCAGTTTAGATTTTAGAAAAAACAATCTTATTCTTGCAATTGATAATGAAGTTTTATGGGTTTATGGTTTAGGTTTTTCGAATAAACTTCGTATTATTGAAAGCACAAAAAAAATTATAACAATTAATAATAATTTTTCGGAGGTTCATTATGAGTAAAAGATTAGACGATGATGTTTTACATGTTTTAATTAGCGAACAAGATATCAAAGAAAAAGTTCAGGAAATAGGTAAGCGCATTAGCGAAGATTATAAAGATAGCAAAAACCTTATGCTTGTTACAGTGTTAAAAGGCGCTGTTGTGTTTTTGGCTGATTTAATGCGCGAAATAACCGTGCCTAATGAAATCGATTTTATGGTGGTTTCAAGCTATGGCAGCGGTGTTAAATCCAGCGGCGTTGTAAAAATTGTAAAAGATTTAGATGTGCCTTTGGCCGGTAAAGATATCCTTATTATTGAAGATATTCTCGATTCAGGCATGACACTAAGCTATATAAAAGAGATATTGCAAGGACGTGAGCCTAAATCTATTCGCATTGCAACCTTGATGGATAAACCTGACAGACGTAAAGTTGACATAAAAGCGGATTATACAGGTTTTACAATTCCCGATGATTTTGTAATCGGCTATGGGCTTGATTACGATGAAAAATATCGTAATTTACCTTACATAGGTGTGTTAAAACCGGAAATATATTCATAAAAATATTTATATAAATTAGGAGTGAAAACAGTTTGATTAAAAAACCAAAAAATATAAGCGGGTTGTTTGTATTAATAGTGCTAATGTTATTTTTGGTATTAATTATTGCTTTAAGCACAAGCAGTAATGTCCAAAACTTAAAATATCATGAAGTAGCATCATATTTTGAGAATGCACAGGTAAAAGCCTTTACACTTGATATTGCAACCGGCTCGCTTGAATTTACACTTGATGAAGGCGTAGAAATAAGTGAAGATGCACAAAGCGCAATAAAAGTTGAAACAAATGTTCAAAGCCCGTTCCAATTGCCGGGTATTGGCGAAACTTCAAGCTCTTCAGATGAAGTTTTAACAGGAACCACACTTGTTTACGATTTGCCATACGCTATATTCTTCGCAGATAGAATGCAGGAATTTATCGATATAAGAAATGAGGCACACCCTGACAGCCCCATGATTTATGATTTTATTCCTGTAACTGAAGTTCCTGAGTGGCTTTCTGTTTTACCAATGATGCTAATACCAATCGGTCTTTTAGCTTTGTTTTATTTTTTCATGTACTCACAAAGTGGCGGTGGCCGTGGCGCAATGAGCGTTGGCAAAGCAAAAGTAAAAGATCAATCAGAGCAAGGCCGTAAAGCAACTTTTAAAGATGTTGCCGGTGCAGATGAAGAAAAAGAAGAACTTGAAGAAATTGTAGAGTTCCTTAAAAACCAAAGAAAATTTAACACTCTTGGTGCACGTATACCGCATGGTGTTTTATTAGTTGGCCCTCCGGGCACAGGTAAAACATTGCTTGCAAGGGCATGCGCAGGTGAAGCAGGTGTTCCCTTCTACACCATTTCCGGCTCGGATTTCGTTGAAATGTATGTTGGTGGCGGTGCTTCTCGTGTTAGAGATTTATTCGATAAAGCGAAAAAAACAGCCCCTTGTATTATTTTTATTGATGAAATTGACGCAGTTGGACGTCAACGTGGCGCAGGCCTAGGCGGTGGTCACGATGAACGTGAGCAAACACTTAACCAATTGTTAGTTGAAATGGACGGTTTTGGCGCAAACGAAGGCGTTATTGTCGTTGCTGCAACAAACCGTGCAGATATTTTAGATAAGGCTCTTTTACGTCCGGGTCGTTTTGATAGACAAGTTTATGTAGGCTTGCCCGATGTTAAAGGCCGTGAGGAAATTTTACGTGTTCACACAAGAAATAAACCTTTAGCTCCTGATGTTAACCTTAATACTATTGCAAAATCTACTGTTGGTTTTACAGGTGCAGACCTTGAAAATCTTGTAAATGAAGCTGCTTTATTGGCAGCAAAACGTGGCAAAAAAGCCATAACAGAGCCGGACATTGAAGAATCAAGCATAAAAGTTATGGCAGGCCCTGAAAAGAAAAGCCGTGTTGTTACCGAAAAAGAAAAACGCCTTACAGCTTATCACGAATCAGGCCATGCTATCACTCACTTCGCTTGTAAAACAGCCGATCCTGTGCACCAAATATCCATTATCCCACGCGGTATGGCAGGCGGTTTTACAATGAGCTTACCTGAAAAAGATAAATCATATGTAACAAAAACACAAATGCAAGAACAAATTGTTACACTTATGGGTGGACGTGTTGCCGAACATTTGGTGCTTGATGATATTTCTACAGGCGCATCAAACGATTTGGAAAGAGCGACAGCAATTGCACGAAGCATGGTTATGCGCTACGGTTTCTCAGAGCACCTTGGCCCTGTTGTTTACGGCAATGATGAAAGCCAAACTTTCTTAGGCAGAGACTTAAGTTCAGGCAGACATTATTCTGAAACTGTTGCCGCTGAAATAGATGATGAAATCCGTTCAATCTTAGATGCCGGATATGACAGAGCAAAACATATCTTGGAAGAATATATGGATAAGCTTCACATTGTATCTGCAGAATTGCTTGAAAGAGAAAAACTAAGCGGTGAAGAATTTACTAAATTAATGAACGGCGAAGAATTACCTGCATTTGTTAGCGAAACAGAAAAACCACAAACTGTTGACAATGAAAAAGGTGAAGAAAATATTGTTGCACCAACTGAAAAGGAAATCTCTTCATCGGACGAAATTGTTGCTAGTGAATTAAATACAGATTCAGATGATACAACAGAAATTAACGAAATTGTAAATGAAAAAGACGTCGATACAATTGATAAAGACGAAGAAAAATAAAATTAGTTAATTTATTAAATAACAATTATAATAAATGAAATGTCGTATTAAAAAACGGCATTTCATTTGATTTTAAGGATGGATATTACAATGAAAAAACGCATACCTTATTTTATTGCTATGTTAGTTTGTGGCATTCTAGGTTTTACATTAAGATATTTTTCAGCATATTTGCCATATATAGTGGCTACATATATGCCTGATATTTTATGGGCGTGCATGATTTATTGGCTTGTCGCTACAATATTCGCCAAAAAGCCTGCATTGCATTTTGTAATTGCATTAATCATTACACTTGGAATTGAATTTTCACAATTGCTCAATTTTTCTTGGCTTACTGCAATAAGAGGCACACCTATAGGGGCATATATTTTAGGTATAGGATTTTTAATTAGTGACGTTTTAAGTTATGCCGGTGCTGTAATTTTATGCTTTATTCTTGATTTGCTTGCATGCAATAAAAAGCCAAAAGTTCGA
>CAYJGV010000050.1:0-6105 GCA_964369715.1 uncultured Bacteroides sp.
AAATTTATTTTAAGGCTAACTTTGCTTTTACGGAGATTCCTCGGCAAAGCTCGGAATGACAAAGAGCCTAAAAACACAAACACATATAAACAAAATAGGCTGTGACTTTAATTGAAGTCACAGCCTATTTTATATAAGTTTTATTAGATAATTTCACGCTGTAAATTTACAGCAATCAGTCATCTTTTCCAAGGTACGAACGTACAACAGCCCTACTTAAGCGCTGTTTAGCATGTTCAACTTCCTCGGGTGTTCTGGCGTTTTCGATGGCTTTTTCTGCTTCGTGTTTTGCCCTTTGTGCACGGCTTGGGTCGATGTCCTCTTCCCATTCAAATGTTGTGGCAACAAGGCGCACAACATCACCCATGCATGAGAGCATTCCACCACTGCAAGCTGCCCTGCGTACGCTTTCGTCATCCATACGCACACGAACTATGCCTGCTGTTATAGCTGTTACATATTTTGAGTGTTTTGCCAAAATGCAAACGTCACCGTCTATGGCTCTGGCAATAATTCTCTCTGCATCACCATTGAAAAATTCACCGTCGGGCGTTGCAATTTGAAGTTTAAATGTGTTCAATAAAAGCACCGCCTTTTACATATTTTTAGCTTTTTCGATGGCTTCTTCAATTGTACCTACAAATAAGAATGCAGATTCAGGTAAATTATCATGCATACCATCAAGTATTTCTTTAAAGCCTCTTACAGTTTCTTTTATTGGCACATATTTGCCTTCCATACCTGTAAATTGCTCTGCAACGCTAAATGGTTGTGATAAGAAACGTTGAATTTTACGTGCTCTTGCAACGGTTAATTTGTCGTCTTCACTAAGCTCATCCATACCCATGATGGCAATAATATCTTGCAATTCTTTATAGCGTTGCAAAACTTGTTGAACTCGACGCGCAACTTCATAATGATCGTTGCCAACGATATCAGGTGTTAAGATACGAGAGCTTGAATCTAACGGATCAACAGCCGGATAAATACCGAGTGATGCAATTTCACGAGATAAAACTGTTCTTGCATCAAGGTGAGCGAATGTTGTTGCAGGAGCAGGGTCGGTTAAGTCATCGGCAGGAACATAAACGGCTTGAACAGATGTGATAGAGCCATTATGTGTTGAAGTGATACGCTCTTGCAATGCGCCCATTTCTGTTGCAAGAGTAGGCTGATAACCAACGGCTGATGGCATACGGCCCAAAAGTGCCGAAACCTCAGAACCCGCTTGTGTAAATCTAAAGATATTATCAATGAACAACAGCACGTCTTGGTGCTCTGTGTCACGGAAATATTCTGCCATTGTCAAACCTGAAAGAGCAACACGCATACGTGCGCCCGGTGGTTCGTTCATTTGGCCGAAAACAAGAGCAGTCTTTTTGATAACTCCGCTTTCTGTCATTTCGTTGTAAAGGTCGTTACCCTCACGTGTTCTCTCGCCAACACCTGTGAAAACTGATAAACCACCGTGTTGTTTTGCAACGTTGTTGATAAGTTCTTGAATAAGAACTGTTTTGCCAACGCCCGCACCGCCGAACAAACCGATTTTACCGCCTTTTGCATAAGGTGCAATAAGGTCAACAACTTTAATACCTGTTTCAAGTATTTCTGTTGTCGATGATTGTTCGTCATATTTAGGTGCTTGGCGGTGAATTGGCCAACGCTCTGCATTTTCAGGCACAGGTAAATTATCGATTGGATCTCCCAATAAGTTAAATATACGCCCTAGGCATACTTCACCTACCGGCACTGTGATAGGCTTGCCTGTATCGGTTGCAATTGCACCCCTAACAAGGCCATCTGTGCCACTCATGGCTATGCAACGAACAACATTGTCACCAATGTGTTGTGCAACTTCCATTGTAATTGTTTCATCGCCTTTTTGCACTGTCAGTGCGTGATTTAATTGCGGCAACTGCCCGTTGTCGAATTGCACGTCCAGTACCGGGCCTATGATTTGTGTAACTGTTCCGGTGTTTTGCTGGTTCATAGCTTACATTCTCCTTTATACAAATGGGTGTGTGAGCATAAAACTTTGATACATCGTCACTTTATGCTTCAGCACCTGCCACAATTTCTGTGATTTCTTGTGTGATACTGCTTTGTCTTGCACGGTTATAAATAAGCGAAAGTGAATCAATCATTTCGCCCGCATTTTTGCTTGCTGCGTCCATAGCTGTGCGCCTTGCGCCAAATTCACTTGCTGCGCTTTCGGCAATTGCACCATAAAGCAAACCGCCAATATATTGAGGTACAATTGCATTGTAAACTTCCTCGCATGATGGCTCGTAAATTATCAATGCTTCTGCTGTGTTTTTTGCCTCTTTACGCTCGAACTTAAGCGGCAAAGCACGCATAACAGCAGGTTGTTGAACAAGCATTGAAACAAAATTTGTATAACCTATATTTAAAGCATCTATCTCTTTCTTTAAATATAATTCACAAAGCATTCTTCCGATATCAAAGCAATCGCCTATGCTAACATCTTCTGCTGTAGTGAATTTATCGGTAACAATTTCAAAATCATTTCTTACACAATGATCATATGCACGTTTGCCTATGGGCAAAACACAAATCTTTTTATCACCTGCATGTGCATTTACGGTTTTAAACATATTTGTGTTATAGCCACCTGCAAGCCCACGGTCACCTGCTATGATGATATAACAAGTTTTAACAACTTCTCTTGGGCTTACATAAGGCGAGGAAAAATCTGTATTGCTATATGCAATATCGCAAAGTGCAGTGTGCAGCGCTGTGAAATAAGGGCGTGAACGCTCTGCTTTTTCTTTTGCTTTGCGCAATTTTGAAGATGCAACAAGTTCCATCGCTTTTGTAATTTGCATCGTGCTTTCGACACTTTTTATGCGCAGTTTTATATCTTTCATCGATGAGGCGGCCATATTAAGCTACCTCCTTATTGATTGCTTTGCAAAAAGCGTGCAGTGAAATCTTTTAAAACATCTTTAAGTTTTGCAACTGTTTCGTCGCTTAACTCGCCTGTTGTTTTAATTGGTTCAAGCACGTCTTCTTTGTGCAAATTGTCAAGTGTTTCGTATAATTGTGCTTCATACTCTTTAACAAGCTCTACCGGCACATCCATTAAATAATCGTTAGTAACGGCATAAATAATGCAAACCTGTTTTTCAACTGCAACCGGTGCATTTTTATCTTGTTTTAAAACTTCCACAACTCTACTACCTTGTGCTAAACGACGTTTAGTGTCGGCATCAAGGTCTGAACCGAATTGAGCGAAACTTTGTAATTCTCTGTATTGAGAATAAAGCAATTTTAATGTACCTGAAACTTTTTTCATAGCTTTTATTTGTGCGTTACCGCCAACACGGGAAACCGATATACCCGGGTTAACCGCCGGACGAATACCACTGTAGAAAAGCTCTGTCTCAAGGAAGATTTGTCCATCTGTGATGGATATAACATTTGTTGGAATATATGCCGAAACGTCGCCTGCTTGTGTTTCAATGATAGGTAAAGCTGTTAAGCTGCCGCCACCATATTCAGGTGCAATACGTGCTGCACGTTCCAATAAACGGCTGTGCAAATAGAATACGTCACCGGGGTAAGCCTCACGGCCGGGTGGGCGACGAATTAAAAGTGACAATGCACGATATGCCACAGCATGTTTCGATAAATCGTCATAAATAATCAAAACGTCCTTGCCTTGATCCATAAAATATTCGCCCATTGCACAACCTGTGTAAGGTGCGATATATTGAAGCGGAGATAGCTCTGACGCTGCAGCACTTACAACTATAGTGTAATCCATTGCACCGTTAAGCGAAAGCATTTCAACCAAAGAAGCAACTGTAGATTGTTTTTGGCCTATTGCAACATAAATACATATAACATCTTGTCCTTTTTGGTTGATGATTGTATCTGTTGCGATAACTGTTTTACCTGTTTGACGGTCACCAATGATAAGCTCACGTTGACCACGTCCAATAGGTATCATGCTATCGATAGCTTTAATGCCTGTTTGCAAAGGCACGCTAACACTTTTACGTTCAATAATGCCTGCTGCCGGATTTTCAATCGGGCGAGTTTCTGTAGCTTCAATTTCGGCTTTGCCATCAATAGGTTGACCTAAGGCATTAACAACACGGCCAATCATTGCATCACCAACAGGAACAGACACAACTTTGCCTGTACGTTTTACAACATCGCCCTCTTTTATTCCCGAATCATCGCCAAGAATAACCAAAGCTACACTGTTTTCCTCTAAATTTAGCGCCATGCCAAATTCTCCGTTAGAGAATTCGACTAGCTCGTTTGCCATGCATTTGTCTAAACCATATGCTCTGGCAATGCCGTCACCAACCATAATTACTGTGCCGGTTTCAGCAGTTTCAATTTTTGTTTCATAATTTTGTATTTGTGATTTGATGATTTTGCTAATATCTTCTGGTTTTAACTGCATTGTCTCACCAACTTTCAGTGGTTTTGTAATTATTATTTTTTAATTTTAAACAGTAAGTGCATTTCGCATTGATTCTAGGCGTGCAATTGAAGTTCCATCAAGCTCTTTACCTGCGTAGATAAGCTTTACACCACCAATTACGCTTTCATCAACTTCTGTTTGTAATAAGATTGTTTTGCCTGTGCTTTCCTGCAATTTTTTAACTAGATTATTCTCTTGCTTTTTCGACATTTTTACCGCTGTAATAGCTTTTACAGGCATAATGCCTTTTTGCTCGTACATCATATCACGATAAACTTCCAAGCAATCGGATAAAATATAAATTGCTTTTTTCTCACATAAAATTTTGCAAACATTTAAAACATGCTTGTGCACATTTTCACGCAGTGAATCATCGAGAAGTTTTAGCCTCTCTGTCTTATCAACCGCAGGGTTTAGCAAAATTTTCTGATACATCGGATTTTCTTTAAATGCTGTACACACAGCTTGTAGGCTATCTAAAATATCTTGTTCTGCTTTTTCTTCGCTTGCAAGCTCGTAAAGTGCAACACCATATTCTTTTGCGCCTATTGTCATGAAGCATCACCCACATCTCCGATAAATTCATCTATCAGTTTTTGATGTGTTGA
Source organism: uncultured Bacteroides sp. (assembly GCA_964369715.1). Lineage (GTDB taxonomy): Bacteria > Bacillota > Clostridia > Oscillospirales > Ruminococcaceae > Ruthenibacterium. The sequence goes on from CAYJGV010000050.1 coordinate 5,068, forward strand.
AGCATCCACTTCTTTTTCTACCACTTTGCCTGCTAAATCTACAGCCATGCCTGCAATATCACGTTTTAATGCATGTGCGGCTTTGCGTTGTTCGCTTTCAATGTCTGCTGCTGCTTTTGTTTTAAGCGCCGCAACTTCATTTTTAGCCGTGTTAAGCATTTCCTCGCTTCTTTGCGTTGCTCTTACTGTTGCAGATTTAACAATATCACTTGCCTCTTGCTTTGCTTGCTCTAATTGTTTTTCATAATTTTCACGCATTTCGTTTGCACTGTCTTCCGCTAATTTAGCGGCATCATAGTGAGCGTCTAGCTGAGCTTGACGTTTTTCAAACACTTGCTGAACGGGTTTAAATAAAAACTTTTTTAAGCCTAATGTTAAAATTAGTAAGTTAAGCAAAACCGTGATGGAAGTCCATGGCATAAGTGCAACAATTGATTGAAATTGTTCCATTATTTTTCCCCCTTATTCGGGTTTTATTATAGCATGCCTAGGAACATGCCCGGTGCCATGAAAATTAGTAGCAAGCCTGTAACGAAACCATAAATACCTGTTGTTTCAGCGATAGCACAACCAAGTAACATTGTTGATGTAACTTCGCTACGTGCTTCAGGTTGACGACCGATAGCTTCACAAGCTTTACCAACGGCGTAACCTTCGCCGATACCAGGGCCGATACCGGCCATAAGTGCTAAGCCTGCGCCTACGGCACAACCTGCAAGTACAATTGCTCTTTCTAACATAATTAATGCCTCCTGTTATATTTTAATTTTATTGTTTATCGGATTATCCGATTGGGTAACTTTTTAATGCAAAGTTTGTTTTTGTGCTTATAGTTTGACAAAATGCATATTTTTAGGAAAAGAGAATTTTTTCGATTGCGCGTATTTTTATACGCAATTGAGAAATAAATTCGAATTTGACGACGAAAGATGTATATTATAGCCTGCCGCTTGTTAAATTGGCGGCTAGAATGTGCATATTTCTAGGAAAAGAGAATTTTTTCGATTGCGCGTATTTTTATACGCAATTGAGAAATAA